>CAMWNF010000045.1 GCA_947175535.1 uncultured Bacteroidales bacterium | reverse complement strand
CCATAGTCGAAGGTGGGGGCAGACACTCCTTTTTCTCGGGAATTATCTGCGACCGGTTCGCGGAACCATGAATACATCCCATGCCAGTTTATACGGTCGCCTTTTTTGACCGGTTGCATACCGATTATTTTATGATAGGTCTTGCTCCAGCTGTTACCTATGAAGATGATATCGTCGTCACGGACGAGATGACGGTCTCCAATACCGTCGCGAGTCATGTGGGTAGCCTGATAACCGTTTTTCGAGTGCTCGATGAATGTCGAGAAGGAAGGAGCTGACGCTTTAGTGAACTGAATTTCGTTGCCTGTGCTGGTTATAGGATATGTTGTCCATGTGTTAAACTGTCCGCCGGGTGTCAGCGTCTCGAATTCGTCGATAAACATGGACTGCATGCCGTAGTAACGTTCAATCATTTCAGAGTCACATTGAAATTCGTGCGAGACATTGACATCGATTGTATTACCCGACACGTTGTAAACTACGCGTTCGAGAGCAAAATCACTGTCATCGACAGGGTCGAGGAGCTGATTGACGACTTCGACGGTCATGACGTCGCCTTTGACTGTTGTGTTGTCGGTGAGTCTTTTGCCGTCGACGAAGACTTCCACATCCAGAGTATGGGCAGACAGGCGTTCGCCGTTGAGATGATTTCCACCAGCCCATCCCTTTCCGTCAACAAGGAAAGGACCGATATTGTCGCTTTGAGTACGGTTGACAACCGTGCCGTCAATAGCTACAGAGCTGAACGTGTAGAGATTGTTAGCCATGCATTTGGCGAAGGTTATGTCAATGTCGCCCCATGGCGTTTTATCTGAGTATGATAGGTCGCCGTCGTGGTAGGTGATGGTTGCGGCATCTGTGGAAAGCGGCGCCGTAAAGAGCGCCGCAACCAATAACAGGGTGTGGAAGTTCGTTTTCATTTCACAATCAGCTTTACAGAGCGACCGCGCATGTCGTTGACGATATAGATTCCTTTCGTACAAGGAAACGAGCCGGCACCGCGAGCTATGATTTTACCTGTGAGGTCGACACAGACTGCATTAGGAGCGTCGGCGGTGATAACAATCTTGTTATCGCCGGCATAAGCAAAAACCGTCTCGCTGTCAGCCACAATTTCTTCGATGCCGGCAACGGGTTCGGTCGATTTTCCGTTAGCTAATACGGTTATTTCAGTCGGTTCTCCATTGATATAGCCTTCATAAACGAATTTCGGGTCTGCTGCTCCTTCCCGGAATGTATCTTCAACCGGCCCGTCAAACCAAGTGTATAGCGCATGCCAGTTTGTATTGTCACCGCTTTTAACAGAGTGATTCCACATCATAACATGATAAGATTTGCCTGTCGCTCCGCCATAGTTGCGGAAAAGATAGACCCTACCGTCCGAACCTTTGACGCAAGAAGCGTCGCCGATGCCTTCGTTATATTTGAGCACTGCCTGATAGCCGTTGGCGTTCTTTTCAATGTAGGTGGAAAAATCAGGTAAATCTGATTTCATCACATCTATTTCCTTTTTGCCGGACAACGAAATCCATTTATTGTCGCCGAAGCCGGGTAACAGTAATTCGGTCGCGGGGAACATTGACTGCGGTCCGTAATAACGTGAAACTGACATAGGATTCGGATACTGGAAGCGATGAGCGCACCATACTTCGATACTGTTACCTGAAACGGCATAAGTAATGAATTCATCTGCGAATTTTTTATCGTCGGTGTAGAAAATTTCATTCTCCACGTCGATTTTAAGGACAGAGATATTATTGGCACCATCGCCGGCTTTCAATGTCTTGCCGTCAACCGTTACATTTATGTTTACTGTATTAGCTGAAGGCTTCGGACCTCCTTGAGGAGTGTTGTGGTTCCCGCCCATCCATACACCGGTAGATGTGCAAAACGGACCGATGTTGTCGCTTGTGGCCGCGGAATTGACAAGTTTGTCGTTGAGATAGACCTGATAGAAAGTGAAGAGTTTGTTGGTCATACACTTCTGGAAAATGATTTTGATGTCACCACTTTCTGTTGATTCGGTGTATGTCAGCACTCCGTTGCCGGAGTAAACAACTTTAGCCGCATTTGATGAAAGCGCGAATGCTGCGGCAAAGAGGAGGAAAAGATATTTTTTCATTTCTTTTTGTTTTTACTGTTGTTGGGGATAAGTGAAGGGTTAGAGCGGCGATCGACGATGATACGCGCGAGACGATCCATGATTGCCTGATTTTCAGGGCTCGGATTATTTACGAAGTCAAGTAACAGGTGACCGCCGGTGTAGTAGGCAATCGCAGCGTCGGTGAAGACGTTGTGACGCCAGAAGCCGTCCATGTAGGCGTTCATGCGGTCGTATGACGAGTTTTCTTTCTGAGAAAGAGCATTTTCGTCACATTCGAATTCCATGCCCATACCGTACTGACGTGCAAGTGAGCAAGCTTCGTCGATACGTGAGTCAGGTATATTTTTGTTGAAGAAGTGGTTAGGCTGGTGATAGACGATGTCGAAGCCGAGATCCTGCCAGTTTTCGAAGCCTTTTGCCTTGAAGTAAGGAATCCAGACAAATTGCAGTCCTTTTTCATGGATATAAGGTGCGATATGGCGGGTGAAGCCGTCGAGATGCCACATGTCTTCGTCGACCCAGTAGATACCGGTAAGTTCAAGATTGTTGAAGCCGGCGTTGGCGAAGCGGTCGGTCAGCTGGTCGAGGTACCACTGGCATGCGAGTTTAGCATCTTCAACGTTATCGAAGTCGAGAGCCTTACCGTTGATAGTGCCCCAGTCTTTCTGATGGGGTAGCGGAGTCGGGAGGGTAATGACAACTTTATGCTTGAAGCCGGGGTCTCCGATTTCGGCTTTCTGATTTTCGATACATGTGTTGAGCGCGTCGAGGGCTTTGCCTTTCTCAAACATACGGTCGAGGTAGCGTTGCCAGTCTTCCTTGCGTGCATCACGCTTGCCGCGATAACCGGGAGCGTAGTTACATTCGGGCATATCAGCAAATTCGAGGAAAAGGAATCCGTCGAACAACCAGTCTTTCTTGCCATTGCCGAATTTGTGGACAACGTAAGGCTCAATCTGGTCTTCTGTCCAGGGAATACGCTGCGAGCCTCCCTGATAAATCAGCGCGAGGTCGCGTATCTGATTTATGGAAAAATTCTTTTCGGTAGATTGCCATGCCGGACCCTGATGTGTGTCCTTTTTAGCGGCATAGGCAGAAGTGACTGTGAGGAGAGACAGGAATGCGATAGCAAGATGTTTGAGTTTCATTGCAAGTCAGTATCGTTAAATGGTTTATTTGTTATCGGGAGTAAGGGATGCGTTTTTACGGCGGTCAACAATGATGCGGGCGAGACGGTCAATCAACGATTGATTTTCGGGGGTTGGATTCTTGGCGAATTCCGCTACGCCTACGCCGCCTTCATAATAGGCGAGGGCTGCATCTGTGAAAACATTGTTGCGCCAATATGCGTCGATGTAAGCATTCATTCGGTCGTATGAGGAGTCTTGAGCATCGTGCATAGCCTTTGCATCGAATTCAAATTCGAGAGCCATGCCATTCTGGCGGGCAAGCGAACAGGCTTCGTCGAGGCGGCTGTCGGGAATGTCTTTTCTGAAAAAGTGGTTGGGCTGATGATAGGCAATGTCGAATCCGAGGTCTTGCCAGCGGTCGTAGCCGAAAGCCTTGAAGTAAGGAATCCAGACGAACTGCAGACCTTTTTCATGAACATAGGGTGCCACATGTTTAGGAAAGCCGTCGAAGTTGAGCATATCTTCATCGACCCAATAGATTCCGGTAAGCTCAAGGTTGTCATAACCGCCGTTGTTGAAGCGGTCGACAAGTTGGTCGAGGAACCATTTGACGGCAAGTTTACAATCTTCGACGTTGTCAAAATCGAGGGCTCGACCGTCGAGTGTTCCCCAGTCTTTCTGATGATGAATGGGCGGGAGAACCGTCAGGACGACCTTGTGTTTGAAGCCTGGGTCACCGAGTTCTTCTTTCTGAGCGGCTATACAACGGTTGAGGGCGTCAAGAGATTTTCCCGGCTCGAATACTCGGTCGAGATAATGCTCCCAGTCCTCTTTCTGGGCGTTAGCCATTCGTAAGCCGGGTATGTACTGCTTGTCATCGTTTTTGAACTCGAGGAAAAGGAAACCGTCGAAAAGCCAGTCTTTCTTGCCGTCGGCAAATGTATGAGTCACATATGGCACGAACTCTTCCGCAGTCCAATCAGGGCGATGGCTGCCGCCCTGATAAATCAGCGCAAGATCGCGTATCTGATTTATTGAATAATTTTTCGGCGTAGACTGAAAAGTCGCACCCTGATGTTTGTCAGCGGCAGTCATTGACATTGACAGAAGTGCCACTGTGCATGCCGATAATAAAAATCTAAAATTCATCTGAATTTTCAGAATTTATTTCACAATAAGTTTCATTGAGCGACCTTGGTTGTCAGAGACGACATAGATGCCCGCCTCGCAGGCGAAGTCGCCGGCTCCGGTATAGAGCAGACGACCTGACAAGTCGTGGCAACAAGTGTCAGGAGCGAGGATAATCCGTCCCTCCGCCGAATAAGCGAGGGGCGTTTTTACAGTATCTGATTCAATTTCTTTTACTCCGGATGCATCGACACGCGCTTTCTGACGTTTTGCGACATAGCGGGCGAGACGGTCAATCGTTGCATGATCGACAGGGTCGGAGCTATCACGCATGTGGATTAGACCTTGTGTGCCCGTGTAGTAAGCTACGCCGGCGTTATCGAAGACACCTTCTTCGTCGTAGACGTCCATGTAATCGTTGATGTGCTGGTGGAGTTCGGGATTTACGCTATGGAGGGCGTTACTCTTTTCTTGGGTCTCAAATTCGAATTCAAGACCTGCTCCACATGACCAGGCGGCATCTACTGTGACGTTAAGTTGTGTTTTGGGATAAAGTGTTCCGTCCTTTTTATAAAAAGCGTAGTTGGGCTGGATATAGCACATGTCGAAGTTATATTCCTTCTTCCAGTTTGACCAATATTGTTCGTTGTTAGGATAATAGGGTATCCAATATGAACGCAGGCCTTTAGAATGGACATAATCGTTGACCATCGCCATGATGTCGCCGTTAGAAAAGAGACCTTCCTCAATCCAGTATATTCCTTCGAGGTCGAGGTTTTTGAAGCCGGCAGCATTCCATTTTTCAATCAGTGTGTCGATATACCATTTTACAGCATTTACACGTCCGTCTATGGTGCCAAAATAAATGTTTTTACCGTTTACCTTTCCCCAAGCCTTTGTTGCATCCCATTTGCCAACCTTATTTTTAGTTGGAGCACAACAAGAGATAACGACTTTATGGCGCAAGGGCGGTTCGCCGAGAGTCTGTTTTTTCTCAGAAATCAGTTTGTCGAGGGCATCGAGTTTTTTATCCGGTGCGAAGAACTGGTCAAGAAGCCACAGCCATTCTTTTTGAGTCGCAGGGGTTTTGCCGCTGCCGTTTCCGAACTGAACCGTTCCATCGTCGAATTCAAGGAAAAGAAAACCGTCGAAGAACCAATCTTCACTGCCGTCGGCATAGATGTGAGTTACATAGGGCTGCAGTTGTTCTTTGGTCCAGTCGGGACGACGGGAGTTGCCGGCATAGATGAGTGCGAGGTCAGAGATTTTCGGGTCAACGCCGAATGCGTTGACGTTATCATCGGCTGCCGCACTGATTGCGGATAAAGAGAGAGCCGATGCTATAGCAAGAGTTTTAATGCTGAATTTTATCATTTATTTAGGATTTTTCTTAGGATTGGCAGAAGGGTATCGGAATATTTGCGGAAACCGATGTCGGTGTAGTGATATTCGTCGCAGGTTGCGTCGCCGTCTTCAGGCTGCAGGTCGACTTGCTCAACATAATAAGTGTTTTCGAGTCCGTTGGCGACCATGCGCTTGTAAACTTCGCGGATAGCGTTGTTTTTGCGTTCGACTTCGGTTGTGATTTTCTTATTCAGGGGAATACCGGGGAATTTCGGGTCCTCGATGAAGATGATAGGCACGTCGGGGTGACGGTCACGGAGTATCTTTACGAATTTTTCGGTCTTGTTGTCTATCTGGTCGACCGACGAGTTTGGAATATTGTCCATGATGTATGCAGCAGCATCGACATCCGCCATCATTTCAGCCATTTCGTAGTCAAGTTTGCCGTTGGCGCTGAAACCGAGATTGATGAACTCGCAGTCGAGTTCGCGCTGCAGTATGTTCGAAGCCGCCATGCCGGGACGCGAGGCACATGCGCCGTGAGCGATAGAGGTGCCGTAGATAACGACAGGTTTTCCTCGACGCGGTGATGCTACCTGGGGCTTTTCGATGGTGTAGCCTTCATCGATACCGATTTCAAGACGGTCGACCTGGTCGTAGAGGGAGAGATGAACCATGTACTCACGCATCTTGGGTTCCATGTTGGCTGACGCTGTCCAGTAGGTTGGATTTCCCATAGGACGACCGGGACCGATGTAGCGCCATTTGCCTTCGTCGGTGAGCACGTAGAGGTCAAGACCGCGAGAGCCGGTGTCAGCCATGTGGGTCATGTGAGTGTTGAACACTGTGTTCCACTTGAAGATTATATTCGGAGAATCACTGCGGAAGCGGATTGAAATGCCCGAAGAGTGCTGACCGAGTTCATAGACTTCGTAGCGGGTGACATCTTTGCGGAATGCCGGTATGCGGGCATAGATGGGTAGTGAGTCGGGATAGACCTTACCGAGGATTTCAAACTGCGATGCATCGTGCCATGTCAGTTTCTGTTTGTGCTCCTCGAAAGGATTGATAGTTGTGACGGGTTGTACGGGAGCGAGAATGTCGTTGACTTTGCGAACGAGCGGTTTGCTGACCTTGAATGTCGTTTCTGTCAGGTAATTGCCGGGATAGCCGCCCATATGAGCTGTATAAGTTCCGGCTTCTGTAACCCATGCCGATTTTGAGTCGTCGAAAGAAGCGAGGTCGGCATCAGGCACGGTTATCGTGACGCGCTGGCTTTCGCCCGGCTGAAGCAGGCGTGTTTTGTCGAAGCCTCTCAGTTCGGCAAGCGGTTTGAGCATCGTTTTGCTCTCGGGAGCTGAAATGTAGAGCGCTACAACCTCCTTGCCCGCGCGGTCACCGGTATTGGTGACTGTTACCGAAAATTCGGTAGCTTTGCCTTTACGCTGCGCTTTCAGGTCGGAATATTTGAAGTTGGTGTAGCTCAAGCCATAGCCGAAGGGATAGGCAACGGTGAGTCCGCAAGCGTCGAAATAGCGGTAACCGACCCAGATGTCCTCCTGATATTCGGTGTAATCGAAGTTACGTCCGCCTTGCTGTCCGAGATAGGGGTAGTTGCGTGCCGAGGGATTATGATCGTAGGCGACGGGGAGGGTCATAGGCAGACGTGCTGACGGATTTACACGTCCTGAAAGTACGTCAGCAACGGCATCGCCGCATTCCTGACCGGGAAACCATGCGAGAAGGATGGCGTCGGGCTGTGAACTCCAGGAAGCCACGTCCATTGCTCCGCAGACGTTGAGAACTACAACGACGGGTTTACCAACGGCGTGGAACGCCTCGCACACTTTGGCAATCATAGATGATTCCTCTGCGGTGAGGTTATAGTCGCCTCCGAGTCCGCGGTCGGATGTTTCACCTGATTTACGACCGATGACAATGACGGCGACTTCGTTGTCGGCAGCCTGATTTTTAAGCAGAGCCGACGCACCGGCGATGTTCATTTCAGGAATGACTGTGCGATGATATGATATTTTCATCCAGTCGGGAGCCCAGGTTTCGTTGTCGAGAACGGCTTCCTGAGCTGCTATGTAATGGCGATATACTTCGGCGAGCTGCGGGTTGATCTGATAACCAGCAGCTGCGAGACCGCGGTCAATGTCGACGATGTGTGATTTGTTGACGTTCGAGGAGCCAGTACCTCCGGCGATAGACTTATAAGCAGTTGAGCCGAAAAGGGCGATTTTTGCTCCTTCGGGGAGAGGAAGGGTGTTGTTATTGTTTTTCAACAGCACCATGCTCTCTCCGGCGAGTTCACGCGATGCTGCGGCGTGAGCGGCGAGGTCGGGCGATGATTTTGTCCAGCCTTTGGCGGTCACTGATTTTGCAACGAGGTTGAGGACATCGCGGACACATGCGTCGAGCTGCTTTTCGGAGATTTTACCGTCGTTGATAGCGGCGATGATTTCCTGCACGCGGTCTTCATTGCCGGGCATGATGAGGGGACAGCGGGCATTGATTAGACCGTCGGCGGGGCGCCATACGGTCCAGTCGGTGAGAGCAAGACCGTCGAAACCCCATTCGTCGCGGAGGAGGGTTGTCATCAGTTCGCGGTTGGTCTGCGTGGGCTGACCGCCGATATAGTTATATGAACCCATCACGGTCCAAGGTTTGGCATCGCGCACGACGATTTCAAACGGACGGGCATAGATTTCGCGCAGCGCGCGCTGTGTCATGCGGGCGTCGTTGACTTTCTTGCCTGTCTGCTGATTGTTGGCGATGAGGTGCTTAAGGCTTGTGCCGATGCCTTTTGACTGTATGCCCTTGATGATTTCTGACGCAAGGGCGCCCGTCAGTAAGGGGTCTTCGGAATAGTATTCGAAGTTTCTGCCGCACAGTGGATTACGCATGATGTTGACGCCCGGCGAAAGGATTACGTCAACGCCATATGCGCGGGCTTCGTCGCCCATCACTTCGCCTTGTAGACGCGCCATGTCGCGGTTCCATGTCGCGGCGAGTGCGGTTGTAGAGGGGAATGCGGTGCAGTATGCGGGATTTTCAGAGTCGGTGGCTTCGTTGCCGTTGAATTTTGCTGGAACGGGAAGACCGTTTTCGTCGTAGGTCACGACGCTTTCCTGCCAAGGGAGAGGATTGATTCGGATGCCGACGGGTCCATCGGCGAGATTGATAGATGGTATGCCGAGTTCGGCGATTTCATAGGTCCAGCCGGCGGCTCCGGGTGTATAATGGCTGATTTCGGAATTGCAACCTCCAACGCCGACAAGCAGACGCGCTTTTTGCTCAAGCGTCAGTTTTTTCAGGGTTTGATCGACCTTGTCGGGAGTGATAGTGTTGACTGCCGAAGCAGAAAGGGCGAGCGTTATAGCAGTTATGGCGAGGGAAAGTCGTTTCATTCCGTTGATTGGTTTTTAAGCGAATAGGATTACAAAATTTACGTGCCCCAAGCACGTCCTAACATTAGAATTAATCAAAAAGAGCGGGCGAGGTGAGTCGCCCGATCTTTTTGAATGGTTGTTTACCGTATATTATTTAACGATAACTTTAGCTGCTTTATTGTCTGCTTTAACAACGTAGACACCGGCAGGAACAGCGATTGTGCCTTTGCCCTGAGCTACGAGCTGACCTGCAAGAGTGTAAACCTGTGCGGGGCCTTCAGACTGAGTAACGACAACACCTATGCCGCCGAAGATTTTAGCTTCTTCTTTGTCAGCAACGATTTCTTCGATGCCGGTTGAGCCGGATAGGTCGAGAGTCCAAACTTCCATAACCTTGTAGGGGCAGTAGAGATAGATGCGGAACCTACCGTCTTCTCCCGGGATGGGTTCAACGTTGAAACCACGGTAGTTTGTACCTTCTGCGCCGTAGAATTCAGTGGCATATTTATATGCTCCTCGATCGCTCACTTCGTGAAGCTGGTTCGACCAATCTGCGGGGTCTTCCTCCACAGTTTTGTTCTTTGGGGAATCTACCAATCTGAGAGGTGCTACGAAGAAGCCGTCTGCCGCGGGCCAATCACCGAACATACCGGTCGGATAAATTATATAGTCGGTTCCATCATATTTGAAAATGTTGAAACCGCTGCAACCGTTGTGGTTAGGAAGACTAAGCCATTTTTCTGAGAACATTAAGATGAACACTTCAGGTTCAACTTCTGTCAACTCATAAACAGCGATATTGTTACCCCAACCTTTAGCGGCTGTTGTTATATTATTTGTGGGATTTGCTAGCACAGCAATATTTTCTCCATCGTTAAATAGTTGAGCGAGAGCTAATGTGCTACGATCTGTGGCTCCTGCAGGGAATTTGAATTGATTCAAACATGCTTGTGCATTAAAATCTTCTGTGCCCATTGCTGTTTCCAAGTTTTCAAACAGGAAGTCAACTCCTGTGTTCTGACCACCTGTCGTAATTACAGGTATTTCAAAGAAACCTTTAGTCATGTCTCCTACAACGTGAGGAAGCAAGTCGAAACGACACTGGTTAATTCCTTTTAAAGGAACGTTGCTTTTGACAATTTCGTCTGATTTGGTGTCGATAACGGAGAACATTGATTTATCCTGATGATACCACGCCATTGGGGTACCGTCAGTACATGCAAGAGGCGCTTTCCAGCCACCTTCGTCATTTCGGAAGTAAACATTACCGGCATCATCGCAGTTGATTGAAATCCAGGTGTCGTTTTTATCAATCATTTTAATTTGTCCGTCCGGACCGTAGACAGCAACACCTTTTTCGCGGATAGATACATAGAATTTACCGTTAGCACCTATACCTGTACGGGCTATACCTAAATCTTTATTTGCGGCGTCACCTGTTGGTACACAATACCATTCAAGAGATAGGTTCGTCGAATAAGTGACCTGTGCGCGGTCACCTGGATCCTGTGCTACCATAGTAGGTATAGCAGATGCTAACACCAGAGAAGCAATGAGTAAATGTTTTTTCATGATTGAAAAATTTAGAATTAGTATGGAGTTTGTTTTTAATTGGTTATTTTATGTTGTAGCGTTCGGCGGAAATTGGTTTGAGTTTAACTTTTTTGCCGGTCGGAAGGGTAACTTCGTGGGGTTTGGAGTCGCTGTTTACAACGTAAAGCACTCGCTGACCCGACGGTGATAACCATTCGGCACCTTTAACCATGTAATCCTTTCCAAAGACTGGTATGTCGGCTATCGGATTGTCGCCTTCGGGAATGAATTCGCGGATATAGCGACCGCCGATGAAGACATCATGCTGTTTCTTACGGAAATCAACAAGATTTTTGAGGAATTTAGCTTCGTATTCCGATTTTTCGTCGACCCAGAGCAGACGGGGGTCGACCCAGCCGAGCTGTGCGCCGTAGAGAAGAGCCTGCATATTTTCATAGCGGAAGTCTCCGTTGCGGACGTCGGTGTAGGGTGAATAGGTGAACGCTGTTGTCAACACGCGGTCAGAATAAATCTGCGGGTAGAGAGGAACGATTTTGCAAATCGGGCTGTGGGGTGTGTTGACAGTGAGCAGGATATCGAACGATGGAATGTAGCATTCGGCGTTTTCTTCAGAGAAGACGATGTTGCCGGGACGCAGGTGATCTTTGCGCAGGTCGTTCATCATGTCGCGGTAAGCGTGATACCAGAACTCACCGCCTCCGACGGGGTGACCGTGATTTGTGGCGTAGCAGGGGTAGGGAGCGGCAGCGGCAATCTGGTCGATGTAGAGACCGTTAGTGCCAAGCTCGTCCTGAATGCTGTCGGCGAGTTCAAGAATGATATCGTGCCAGATTTGTGATGCAGGGCAGGTCACGGTGTTGGGAACCTGGGATGTCGGATAAATCTCGGTGTAGAGATTTCCGTCAGGGCGTCGAACAGATGCGTCCTTACCGTTGCGTGGACCGTAGCTGGCAGTGGCGGGATCCCAAAGACGACCGTTGATGTATGGCATAACCTGACAGTTGCGGGCGCGCACGTCCTTTATTATCTGCTTAAAGCGCGGATCTGCGGGGAAGTAGTCAGGATAGTGGGAGTCGTAGGGATGATTGTGCCAGAAATACCAGTGGAAAGCGATATCGTCGCCGAAATAGTCTATAGCGCGGTGGACGGCGTTGACCGTTGTGTCGCCGAGATATTTGGCGCGAAGCCAGAGGTCTTTTTCGCGCACCCAGTCGGGAATATTCCGTTCTGCGAGAGTCTTAGAACCCCATTCCGTTGTCAGGGCGAAAGGACGGTACCAGTCGACAGCCGCAGCACTCCAGTCGCCGGGATGGCGTCCGGTCACAGTCGTCCAGGGAACATCAAAACGATTTGCGACGTGGTCGTTCCAGCCTTCAGAAGTAACAACTTTGTTATTGAAAGTGGTTGCTCCACCTTTTGCGTCGATAGTCATCAGTTTGCCTGACGCATTGTAGTCTCGCGGAGAGTAAAACCACACGCCGTTGCCGTCGTCGACCATCATCATCTGCATAGAGCCGCTCCACGAGGGATAGTTGGCTTCGTAGTGGCCTCCTTCGCGGTGTCGGTACTCGTTGCCCCAGCCGCCGGGAGTGATGACTTTGGCACTGTCAGGCGAAACGACCGCGAGGGTCGGGAATTTGAAGTCGGTTATGCTCCAACCGTCTGGCAGCGAGGCTGAAAGGTTCCATTCGAGCAGGGGGGAGTCGTCGCCGAGAGTTACGCTCATCTCGACAGGGTAGTCGTTGCCGTCGTAGAGCAAGCGGGTGTTCCAGACAAACACGAGAGTCGACGAACTATCGGTCTGCTCTGTTCGGTAACCTTTGTAGACGGCGCATGACGGGTCGATTTCGGGTGTCTGACCTTGTACACCGTGATAAGTAAGTGTCCAGGGCTTCTTGTTCAGTCCGGGCTTTACTGACTCTTTTCCGTCAGCTGATTTCAGCGACAGAATGTCGAAAGCTTTGTCGGCGTCGAAGCGAGCCGAAATGTGGTCGTTTGCGATGGTGACAGATGCAGCATCACCGCTGACGCCCGTACGGGCATCAACGGTGACGGTAAGAGTCAATAATATAGCCGAATAAATTAGCCTTTTCATTCGTAGTCAGGATTGGAAAGGTTCGGGTCGCGGTCTGTTTCAACACGTGGTATTGGCCACCATTGGAAATGGGGAAGCCAATAACGGTTAGCATCTCGGACGCGGAGTTTCTCTTTATAGTGTTCGTAGTGAGCGACGTCGTTGATATTGCTGCGCTCGGGGTCAAGACCGTAGCTGTATTCGGGAATATCGGTAGCTTCGAGACCTTCATACTTAATTTCAGCAATGGGATTACCATAGGAAGGGAACTCATTAGTAATGTCTCCGATTTGCCAGCGTCGTACATCGGTGAAAATCACACCTTCCATAGCGAGTTCGCATTTACGTTCGCGGCGCACGCGCTGACGGAATTTATCCTGAATACTGAGCCCATCGAGATTTTCGCCGGCAACACAAGCTTTGGAATCAAGCAGTGGTTGACCAGCGCGGCGACGAACTGCATTAATCGCATCGAGAACCGAGGCGTCATCATATTTACCCAATTCAATCATCGCTTCGGCATAGGTCAGATAGACTTCGGCAACACGGATAATTGAGATGTCGCAGGAACTTTCAGCGCAGCTTTCTGCAAGGTCTTCGTTATATTTATTCCAAAGCCAGCCTGACGCGTGTCGACAGAACGTAACTTCAGTACCAGTTACGTCTTTGTTTTCCTTACTACCCCAAGTGTTTGGTCTACGAGGGTTGGGATAGATACGGGCGTATTGATCGTATGCGTTAATGATAAGTTTTTGAACAGTTGCGCCGCCGTCACTTGAATAAGACATAGTATCGCCATGGGCGAGGAGAGTCTGGCGGAAACGCGGGTCGCGGTTATGAGTTGGTTTCTTCGGGTCATAGAGAGGAGATTTGTCTATGCGTAGACCATCTTTACATTCGTAGGTGTCAGCGAGGAGTTGTGACGGGAAGCGGACAGACGAACCACCTGCGGTGCGGGAGGTATGACCAAGACGAGTGCGGTGCATGTGGCGTCGACCCTCAGCCTCGTAGCAAAGTTCCCAAAGCATTTCGCTGCGTACATCAGCTTTTTTCTGACCGTCAATAGTGAAGAGGTCAGCAAAGTTGGCAGCGAGTTGACGATGTTCCATAACTTGTTTAGCCGCATCAGCCGCTTTTTGGAAGTATGACTGCCCTTCGCCTCCGAAGTCAAGGCTTCCGGCAAACAATGCGTAACGCGAGATTAGAGCATACGCGGTTGCACGGTCAACATGTCCTCGGACAGAGGCTGTCCATTCAAGATCATCTCGCTCAGCTATTTCAGTAAGGTCATTGATAATATAGTCAACAATGTATTTTTTATCAGTACGACCGACGGTATATTCTGTTGGGGTTACAGATTTTGTGAAAAAAGGTATGTCACCGAAGGTTGTTACCAGATTGTAGTAACCATAAGCACGAAGCACTTTAGCTTCTGCTTTACTTCTTCTGTAGGCATCTGACATTTCCTCGTTGTCGCCTTTCGTTCCTTCAAGAACTGCATTAGCATGAGCTACAATATTCCAGTGCCCTTTCCAGTATGAATTCACATAACTTTGGTCGGGAGTCAGACCGCCACCTGCACCGATTGTACGGTTTTCGGTCTCTTGAAGACCGTAAGCTGTATAGATGTCCTGTACCATAGTTGGTGGTACTTCCCAGTTTAATGCAAAAGGAACAATACGATATACTCCTGTTACACCTTCAGCAATGCCGGCATCGGTCATATAATAACCGTCGGAATCGTAGGCAGAGCTGTGTTTGTCGAGATAATCCGAGCAAGAGCTAAGCGAGGAAATAGCTAATGCGCTGATAATATATAATGGATATTTCATTGCCGTGATTTGATTAGAAGTCTAAGTTAATGCCAAAGAGGAAAGTTTTATTAAGAGGATAGCAACTTGAACCGGCAGTTGTTTCAGGATCAAAGCCTTTATAGAAGTTGTTGCCGCGAATAGTGAATAAATTTTGCATTGTTACATAGAACCGAATACGGTCTATCGCCGCTTTGCGAGTCCACTGGCGGGGAAGGGTATAACCAATAACAAGATTCTTAAGACGGCAATATGCGCCGCTCTGGATCCAGAATGATGATATTTTATTATTCTCAAGGGAGCCGTTGGGATCTTGAAGAAGGATGGGGAACTTTGCGTTGGGATTTTCGGGAGTCCAGGTGTCGAGCTGATATTCGTAGACAGTTGTATTACCGACGAAGGGACGAGAACCACCGCCGCTGTAGAACACGTCTTTCTTGGGAACTCCGTGGAACATCGCAGAGAAATCAATACCTTTCCAATCGAAGCCGAGAGTAAAACTATATTCGTAGTGTGCACGGTTTTCTCCAATAACGGTGCGGTCTTTATCGGTAATCTTACCGTCACCGTCGAGGTCGCGGTATTTTATATAACCGGGTTTTGTGTTCGCACGGTTGCCGGGAACGGCATTGATATACTTACCTTCTTCATCGACAGCATCGATTTCTTCCTGAGACTGGAAAAAGCCTTCGGCAATATAACCATAATAGCTGCCTTTGGGTAGTCCTTCGTCAGTAATTGTAGTGCCTATATAAGCATTTCTGCCATAAAGATTAAGCACTTTATTTCGGACGTCGGATATATTACCCTTGACGAAGTAACTGAAGTCACCTATGCGGTCGTTCCATGAGAGAGAAAGTTCCCAACCTCTGTTACGCATGTCGCCTGCATTTACATATGGAGCCTCAAAAGAAACGAATTCCGGAACAGGGAAAATCTGCAACATGTCGGTTATCTTACGATAATAGAAGTCAAATGTACCTGAGAGTCGGCTGTTAAAGAGACTGAAGTCAAGACCGATGTCCCACTGAGATGATTTTTCCCAACCGATTTCAGCATTGGGTAACTGAACTTGTGAAGCACCTTGTGCGAAACCTTTGTCAAACCAATAACCATAGGCGTCGCCGGCAGAAACAGCCGAAAGATATGGGAAATTGCTTCCGATTGACTGATTTCCAAGTTGACCGTATGAGCCACGTATTTTCAGGTTGTCGACAACAGGGCGGAGCGATTCCCAAAAGTTTTCTTCAGAGATACGCCAACCGGCAGAAACAGACGGGAAGAAACCCCAACGTTTGTGGGCAAGGAAGCGTGATGTACCGTCATAACGACCGGTGACTTCAAGAAGATAACGGTTGTTGAAAATATAGTTGAGTCGGAACACATATGCAAGCATGGACCACTCGGTTCGATATGTAGAGTTGGTCGCAGTTACAGCGTCTCCGTGACCGACATCTTCGTATCCATCATAGCGATGCCCTTTTCTATTTCCTGATAACGAATTGTTGTTAGAATCTTCAGCTTGAATGCCCGCCATGATTTTTAAGTAATGCTTTTCTGCGAATGTATTTTCGTAAGTTGCCATTACATTATACTGTTTATGAACAGTTGTCGAACGTTCTTCGTTGGCAGATCTAATATCTGTAGGCCATAATTTCCCCACGCCATTAGAATAAAGCATGTAGTTGTTTGCAAAAGCCTTAGTGGTACCATCATTTCGTTTCCACGAATAATTACCGACAATAGTCATTCCCTTAAACGGAGTAATCGTTGCGGATAAGCGGGCAATATATTCCGGAGCAACACTATGGTTATAACCTCCATCCTTAATTGCGGCAACAGGGTTATTACCGGTAGTATTGCCATCTCCCCATGTGCCATCTGCATTTATGGCAGCAAGTGTTGGAGAAAATGTCATGGCATAACCGATGTATTGGTTGGCAGAACCTCCAATTGGTGCATGGACTACCGATTGGCGAACACTCATGTCAACGCCGAGACTTATCCACTTATTGACATTAAAGTCAGAATTAAGACGTAAACTGGTTCGTTCAAATGAATTATTTTCTACCATGCCGTCTTGTTTATAATAGCCGGCTGATGCAAAGAGTTTCACGAACTTGCTGCCACCACTTACTGTAACGGCATAGTTCTGAGAGAGGGCGTGCTTCTTCATGATAAGATCGCGCCAGTCGGTATCATAACGGGTAATGCCATCAGCTCCTTCTGTAAGATAAGCTTCGATGAGGGCTTCGTTGATTGGTTCCTGATTGTCATTGATTCGAGCTTGATCAACAGCGCGGAGAAAACCCACTGCATCAACACTTTTAGGCATAGCGGTCGGTTTGTTTATACCAAGATATCCGTTGAAAGACACCTTAACTTTACCTTCTTCACCACGTTTTGTAGTTACGAGAATGACACCGTTAGATGCACGTGCTCCATAAATTGAAGCAGATGCACCGTCTTTAAGGACAGAGATTGATTCAATTTGGTTTAGGTCAAGACGGTTAAGGTCTCCTTCAACACCGTCGATAAGAACGAGTGGAGACTGAGTGGAGTTAATAGAGCCGTCGCCACGAATACGGATAGATGCCTGGTCAGCACCGGGAGCACCTGAAGACTGGGTTGCGGTAAGACCGGGAACAATACCCTGAAGAGCAGATGAACCGTTGGAAACACTCCTTTTAAGAATTTCCTGGTTGCTGACGCTCTGAACGGCGCCGGTAAGGTTAATTTTTTTCTGAGTGCCGTAGCCGACAACGACAACGTCGTCGAGAGTGTTGGCGGCTGCAACCATCACAACATCGTGAGTGCAGGCACCTTTGGCTTTGAATGTCTGAGGCTCCATGCCGAGATATTCATAGGTCAGGTTGGCAGGAGCGGTGAGCGAAATAATATATTTACCGTCGATATCGGTTATGGCAGTCGATTTACCGTTGGATGCCTTAACCGTAACGCCGATAAGCGCTTCACCTTCTTCGTCGGTAACCGTACCGGTCACCTTGAAAACTGTCTGGGCTGAAACTGACATCGCCGACAGAAACATAGCGGCGAGCATAGCAATCAGCTTTGTTTGGTTAAAAAGACTTTTCATTAAGGATAGATTTCTATTGATATAAGTTACTATATAATATTAATGTGTAAGCCGGGACAACCCGGTTTCTGGGTTAGTCGAGATAGTCGTCGAAGGCGCTGCGGCGGGCTGTGGCGCAGGAACCGATGAGTCCTGACTGGTCGCCGAGCTGTGAGATGACGATTTTAGTATCTTTATTTACAAGGTTGAGCGAGTAGCGGCGCACGGCGGTGATAACCGGCTGGAGAATGTAATCGCCTACCGATGAAAGCGAGCCGCCGATGATTACTTTCTCCGGATTGAAGATGTTGATGATGCCTGCGAGCCAGCGGCCGAGTTCTCGACCCATGTCTTCGACAAGCTCTATGCAAAGGAGGTCTTCGCCGTCGATTGCTTCGAAAACATCATCGAGGGTGATGCTTTTGACTTCGCGGTAACGGTCGGCGATGAGAGAGTTGGCACCCTTTTCGAGACGGTCGATGAGTTTGCGGACGAGCGCGCGACCCGAAGCCTCGGTCTCAAGGCAGCCTTTCTTGCCGCAATGACAAAGGATTTCGTTGTCGTAAGTCACCATGTGACCGATTTCGCCGGCGAAACCGGATTTACCGTAATATATTTTTCCGTTGATGATGATGCCGAGACCTATGCCCCAGCTGAGGTTGAGGAAAATAAGATTGTCGATTTTGCTGCAGTCGCCGTAGATGTATTCGCCGTAGGTCATCGCGCGGGTGTCGTTTTCGATGCAGACCTTGATGCCGAGTTTTTCAGAGAGAACTTCCGACAAGGGAATTTCCTCGAAGTTATAGCGGCTGTAGCTGTAGCCGACCATCGGGTTGACGCGACCGGAGATGTTAACGTTGATGGCAAGGATAGCTGACCGGTCGACCGAGCGCGAATTGATGAAACGGTCGATGATGTCGCAGAGCTGCGTGAGGTTGTCGACAGAGTTGAGAGACTCGAACATGACGTCGAGCTGTTTTTCGATAACTTTGCCGCCGAAGTCCATAAGACCGAGTGAAATAGACTTGTTTTTGATGTCTACGCCGACAAAATAGCATGAGTCGGGGTTCAAACCATAGGTGTTGGGGTGGCGTCCGCTACCCGTTTCTGTCTTGCCGCCTTCCTTGATGAGACCGGTATCGGTCAGCTCGTCGACGAGTTTTGATACGGTCGGAATGCTGAGTCCAAGGCGTTTAGCCAAATCGGGGATGGTCGCATTACCATGTTTCATGTGGTATGCGATGATACGACGTTTTGACTGCGCGCTTTTTGAACCTTTTTCGATTTCTTTTAGTAGTGCAAGTGCTGCCATGTGAGAAGGGGGTAATAGAATTGAAGGGTTAAATGAGAGTTTTATAAGCTTATATGAAAAATGTTTGTGATATGACGGTTTTATTTTTCAGCAAAGTAAATAAATTCTCGGCTATTAACCAAATTTTTAACGCTCCAAGCTATGTTAAATAAAATTATGTATAAATTAATTGAAAACTGATGCTATGAATCGACTGCGGTTGGCGGATTGTGGAATTATTAGTAACTTCGCAAACAGTTTATGATAGAAATCAGAGACATAGTCAAGCGTTTCGGCGAACTGGAAGTGCTCAAGGGCATTGACCTCGATATCGTGCCTGCTGCGGTGACATCTATTGTCGGTCCCAGCGGGGCGGGAAAAACTACGCTGCTCCAGATTATCGGCACACTTATGACTCCCGACAGCGGGACGGTCAGATATGATGGCGAACTGGTGTCGGGTCTGTCCGACAGACAACTTTCG
>CAMWNF010000044.1 GCA_947175535.1 uncultured Bacteroidales bacterium | reverse complement strand
CTCTTGTACTACTCTTAATGTCTATTGTAATTCTTTCAATGTGCTCTTTTTCCAGCTTGATTTTTTCGCTTCAGCCGAAAAGCGGGTACAAAGTTAATACATTCCGTCAAACCTCACAAATTTTTATTGCGATTTTAACCGCATTTAACTTTTGACGCCTCTTTCTTGCTCTCTCGTCCGTCGCGCCGCTGCGCGCCTTCATTCTCGAAAGCGAGTGCAAAATTACATACTTTTTCATTCCCCTCCAAATATTTTTCAATCTTTTTATGCTGTAAAACATATTTTTCAAACAATAAAATTCCCTCACGCCTATTTTTCAACCGATTATATTCGGAAATTTTTTTCTCAAAAAACTACGATTTCATCGAGGCCAAAGCATGTCGGCACTTCATGTTTTAATTTCGAAATAAAAACTTAGCCGCCGAATGATTTGCGAGAGTAAGTATTATTAAGTAATTTTGCGCAATAAATACATTATATAATTAGAGGGCGTAAGCATCGTGCTTTTGCGCCTCACAAAACCGAACAACAAATGGACGCATCGAAAGGACGCATATTAGTGACAGGCGGAACCGGCTATATCGGTTCGCACACAACCGTAGAGTTGATTCAAGCCGGCTTCAAAGTTGTCATAATCGACAATCTGAGTAATAGTAACCGCAACGTGCTTGACGGGATAGAAGCCATTACCGGACAACGTCCTGACTTCGTCGAAGCAGACTGCACGGATTTCCATGCACTTGAAAAATTATTCGAAACCTATCCCGACATCGTCGGCATCATCAACTTCGCAGCGTCGAAGGCGGTTGGAGAATCCGTACAGAAACCCTTGCTTTATTACCGTAACAACCTCAACACTTTAATAAATCTGCTTGAACTTTCAAAACGTTTTGAGGTAAAAGGTTTCGTGTTTTCATCGTCATGCACAGTCTACGGCGAACCGGATGTAAATCCTGTCACCGAACAATCTCCCATCAAACCGGCGACCTCGCCTTACGGTAACACAAAGCAAATTTGCGAAGAGATAATCTGCGACGACATCGCCGCCGGCGCTCCATACCGCAGTATAATCCTACGCTATTTCAATCCGGTCGGCTCTCACCCATCGGCTTTAATCGGCGAGCTTCCCAACGGTGTACCTCAGAACCTCATTCCCTACCTCACTCAAACAGCGATGGGCATCAGAAAGGAACTCAGCGTATTCGGCGATGACTACAATACGCCTGACGGCTCATGCATACGCGATTATATCGATGTTGTCGACCTCGCCCGCGCCCATGTCATAGCCGTTGAGCGACTCGTAAGCGGCAAGACAGAAGCTCCGGTCGAAATATTCAACCTCGGAACAGGTAACGGAGTGTCTGTGCTCGAACTCATCAATGAGTTTGAGAAGGCGACAGGCGTGAAAGTGCCTCACCGCATCGCCGCCCGCCGCGAAGGAGACATCGAAAAGGTATGGGCAGACCCGCGCCGCGCCAATGAAGTGCTCGGTTGGAAAGCCGATACGCCGCTTGCCGACACCCTTCGTTCGGCTTGGAAATGGCAACAGGCTCTCCGTGAAAGAGGTATAATGTAATTAATCTCAATTTCCCTAACAAATGATATCAGACAAGCTAAACCCGACGCCTGCTCCTCAACCCGAGAACGAAAAGAAAAGCAACTCGAAGAAGCCTTTGATAATCATAGCCGCAATATGTGTCGCAATCATACTGCTCGCCGCCGGATGGATGGTTTATTCATCACAGAAGGCTCTGCAACAAGTGCAGAATGAGAAAGAGCAGATGCAGCTTGACTACGAACAGCAGCAACTCACGCAGGACGCCGAAGCTCTCGACAGAGAATTTGCGGTGTTTGAAAATTCGCGGCAGCTTATAATGGACGACTCTGTCAAACGTGACCTCACCGAAAAATATGAGAACGCGCGTCTTCAGGTCGAAGCTCTTCAGGCTGAACTGAAAAACCAGAAGAACAAAAGCGCTGCTGAAATCGCCAAACTCAAAAACGAGATTGAGACACTTCGCGCCCTTCTACGCCACTATGTAGAGGAAATCAACCGCCTCAACAAAGAAAACGAAGAACTCCGCAATGAAAACGCCCAGATAAAAGAGCAGAACACCAAACTCAACAACAAAGTCGTGGCAACCTCGCGCGAAAACGAGCAGCTCAGCAAACGAATGACTCTTGCTGAAAAACTCAACGTGACCGGCGTGACACTTACCCCCCTCAATAAAAAGGGTAAGGCGGAAAAGAAGGTACAGAAAGCCGCACAGCTGATGGTAACATTCACAATTCCTCAGAACAACTCTACTCCGGTTGGCGAAAAGACAATCTATCTGCGCATCGTCTCTCCATCAGGTCAGCTTCTCAGCGGAGGCGGCACATTCTCGTTCGAGGGCGGGTCTGTCGAATGCTCGGCAAAGAAAACAATCGAATATGCTGGCGAAGAAATCGGTGGCGTAACCATCTACTGGGATGTCAACACCGCTCTCACCGCAGGAGATTATACCGTCGAACTGTTCGCCGACAACTACCGTCTGATAAGCCGTTCGTTCAATCTGAAATAATCCGTCATGCCATCTATCAGCGACATCTGGAACTATCTATACACGTCAATCAACGATATAGACATCAACAGCATCAATTCGATTTTTCGCCTGCTGCTCAGCCTGCTGCTCGGCAGCATTGTCGGCTACGAGCGTAAGCGCAAAGGTCAGACCGCCGGTGTGCGCACCTTCTCTCTCATCGCCATGGGAGCCACACTTGCAATGCTACTGTCAATCTATGTGCCACAGGAATATCTCGGGCTGAAAAACGGTGACCCCGGTCGTATTGCCGCACAGGTCATCACCGGTGTCGGTTTCCTTGGCGCAGGAGCGATAATACAGATGAAAGGTTCGGTGCGCGGGCTGACGACCGCAGCCGGCATCTGGATGGTCGCCACCATCGGCATGGCTGTCGGTGTAGGCATGTATTGGGTGTCAATCGCCGCTACCGCGCTGATACTTTTCATTCTTGTTCAGCTTGAACGAATCGAGCACCGCATAAGTCTCGGCTCGGAATCACGCATCATAAGGATTACCGCATCGGCTATCGTGCGTGACTTAAAGCCTTATACAGACATAATGCAGACAAGGCGCATGCATCTGAGCAATTTCTATGTCGAATATGACTTCGCGACAGATGAGACATTGCTAAACCTCGTCGTTCTGGTAAGAGAGAACACCGACTATCTGACGCTGTTCAAGGAACTCGAAGAAGTCTACCCCACAAAATCAATCGCACTAACCAACCAACTCGCAATCTGATTATCACATGAATGTCGAAGGACTGATAACCGACCTTGCTTTCATCCTGCTTCTCGGAGCAGTAGTAACAATTCTTTTCAAATGGATAAAACAGCCGGTCGTTCTCGGCTATATCGTGGCAGGTTTCCTTGCAAGCCCTCACTTCGAGTATCTGCCATCAGTAACAACCGAAGCCAATATCGACTTCTGGGCTGAGATAGGCATCATCGTCCTGCTGTTCTCGCTCGGTCTCGAGTTCAGTTTCAAGAAACTCGTCAATTCAGGCGGGTCGGCAGTCGTCACGGCTCTGATTATCGTATCGGGCATGATGTGCGCCGGTTTTGCCATCGGACATCTGCTCGGCTTCAATTTCATCAACAGCCTATTCCTCGGAGGCATGCTGTCGATGTCGTCAACCACTATCATCATCAAGGCTCTCAACGACCTCGGGCTGCGTCAGCAAAAATTCGCCACTCAGGTTCTCGCCGTCCTCATTGTCGAAGACCTTTTCGCTGTGGTGATGATGGTGATACTGTCGTCTATCGCGATAAACAATACGGTCGAAGGTTCAGAGATGCTGTTCAGCGTCGGCAAGCTTATATTCTTCCTGGTCATCTGGTTTCTCGTCGGGGTGTATATTCTTCCGACAGTGCTTAACAAATGGCGCCGCTTCCTCAATCAGGAGACACTCCTCGTCGTATCGATGGGTCTGTGTCTGGGCATGTCGGTATTCTCAGTTTACTGCGGATTTTCGCTTGCGCTGGGCGCGTTCGTCATGGGTTCGATACTCGCCGGTACAAGCTACGCCGAGCGCATCGAACATGTCGTCACTCCGGTAAAAGACCTTTTCGGCGCAGTGTTCTTCATCTCTGTCGGCATGATGGTGCGTCCTGATATCCTTGCCGAATACTGGGCTCCAATCCTGCTGCTGTCGGCTGTTGTAATTGTCGGAATGATTTTGTTCGGCACGTTCGGCATGCTCGTCACCGGTCAGACCCTTAAAGTTGCGATACAGTCAGGTTTCTCCCTGACGCAGATTGGTGAGTTCGCCTTCATCATCGCCACACTCGGCATGAGTCTCGGCGTGCTCGGCTCGACCCTCTACCCTATCGTCGTGGCGGTGTCGGTGATAACGACCTTCACGACTCCTTACTTCATCAAGATGTCGATACCGTTTTACAATTATATCGAACGTCACCTTCCGTCGCGTCTCAACTTCCTTATCAACCGCTATCAGAAAGAAGCCGGCGAGGAAAGAGCGCGTGGAAACGCCTGGGCTACTGTCCTGCGTCGCTATGCGTGGCGTACGGCTCTCTACTCAATCGTGCTGATTGCAGTCATCGTTGTAACGGAGCATTATTTCGACCCCTGGATTGAAAGCGTACTGAAGCCCTCGACCGCGAAAGTAGTCTCGGTTGCGGTAACACTTCTCATCATGGCGCCCTTCCTGCTGGCGCTGATGATGCCCATATCGCGGCGCGATATCCGCACGGCTTCAGCCAACGGTTCGGCAGGCAGCATCCCTTGTATCGTACTTACAATTTTCCGCTTCATCATCGCCCTCATTTTTGTAATCTACGTTATCAGCCAGGCATATTCAGCCCGTGTCGGTATGCTCGCTGCTGCCGCGGCGCTTTTACTCGTCGTCTTTTTATTCTCCCACCGTCTGCGCCGTCAGATGACAACAATCGAGTCGAAATTCCTCGACAACCTCAACGAGCGCGAACTCCGCCGCAGCGGCAAAAACAATAAAATCGTCAGCGACCTCCATCAGGCGTTCATGTGTGTCGGTCCTGGCTGCGAATTTGTCGGTCAGAAGCTGATGGACTCCAACCTACGCCACAGGTTCGGAGTGAACGTGGTGAGCATCAACCGCGACACCCGCATCATACCCATCCCTGACGGCAACACACGATTGTTCCCGGGTGATGTGATAGGCGTAATCGGCACCGACGAACAGCTCGAGGCACTTCTTCCCGCCGTTGAAGCACCACTCCCCCATGAAGCAAAAACAATAAGTCTCGACGATGTCAAACTGACTAACGTCATGCTGTCTGAAACCTCACCGCTTATCGGCAAGACCCCTCTGTCATCGGGACTCCGCGAAACTTACGAGGCTATTGTGGTTGCCGTCCACAGAGGAGATGAATTCATCGACTCAAATCCGAACCTTGTTTTCGAGCCGGGCGACATACTCTGGCTCGTAGGAAATCAGAAAGAACTTAACAAACTGAAATAAACCAATTATAATCACTATATAATATGAGCGACCAGCGCTATATGCTAAGAGGCGTTTCTGCGTCTAAAGAAGATGTTCACAATGCAATCAAGAACGTCGACAAGGGTATCTTCCCGAAAGCGTTCTGCAAAATCATACCCGATATTCTCGGCGGCGACCCTGAATACTGCAACATAATGCACGCCGACGGAGCCGGCACCAAATCATCACTCGCCTACGCATACTGGCGTGAGACCGGCGACCTCTCGGTGTGGAAAGGCATAGCTCAGGACGCGCTTATAATGAATATCGATGACCTGCTATGCGTAGGCGCGACCGACCGTATACTGCTATCGTCGACAATCGGGCGAAACAAGAACCTCATTCCAGGTGAGGTTATTTCTGCCATAATCAACGGCACTGAAGAACTGCTCGCCGACCTGCGCAAGCTCGGAGTCAACATCTACTCGACAGGCGGCGAGACCGCTGATGTCGGAGACCTTGTCCGCACAATCATCGTCGACAGCACCGTGACCTGCCGCATGCGGCGCGACGAAGTCATCGACAATGCCAATATCTGTGCCGGCGACGTAATCGTCGGTCTCGCATCGTTCGGGCAGGCGACTTACGAAAGCGAATACAACGGCGGCATGGGCAGCAACGGCCTGACTTCAGCCCGTCATGATGTATTCGCCAAATACATCGCGGAGAAATATCCCGAGACCTTCGACGCCGCCGTTCCCGACGAACTCGTCTACTCGGGTGGTTGCAAGCTGACCGACCCGGTCGAAGGAACAGGTCTCGACGCCGGAAAACTCGTGCTCTCACCGACCCGCACCTATGCCCCGGTCATCAAAGCCATCCTCGACGTGATGCGCCGCGATATCGACGGCATGGTCCACTGCTCGGGCGGCGCTCAGACGAAAGTCATGAACTTCGTCGACAAGGTTCACGTTATTAAGGATAATATGTTCCCGGTTCCACCGCTGTTCGAACTTATCCAGAAACAGTCAGGGACCGACTGGAAAGAAATGTATAAAGTCTTCAACATGGGTCACCGCATGGAAATATATCTCAAGCCCGAACACGCCGCCCGCGTCATCGAAATATCCGAGTCATTCGGCATCGAGGCACGCATAATCGGTCGTGTAGAGGCAGCCGACGCCAACAGTCTGACGATTATTTCCGACAAAGGCACCTTCGAATATTAATCTCTGACGTGAATATCGGCTGCAGACATATCACCCTGCTTCTTGTCGCCCTGGCGGCATTGCTCACGACATCGTGCAAACGAAACGCCGCGCGAACCGCCGAAGAAGAGACATCAGCCCTGCCGGCAATGATTGTCAGCGACAACGACTCGACAGCCGAAGTTCTCACAGACACCCTCCGCGCCGTCACACTCTACGGTCCGACCTCATATTTCATATATAAGGGCGAGCCGATGGGCTACGACTACACACTGCTCAAAGAATTCGCAGCCGCCCAACATCAGGCACTGAAACTCGCTGTGGCACCCTCTCTGCCCGCAGCAATCGAAATGCTTGACAACGGCGAGGCTGAACTTCTTGCATACAACGTCCCTATCACAGCGCATTACCGCAAACTTGTGCTGGCATGCGGACCGGAGAGCTTTTCGACTCAGGTGCTCGTGCAGCCTAAGGTCAAGGGCGCGGCAGCGGTAAGCGATGTCACCGGTCTTGTAGGCAAAGATGTCTATGTGATAGACGACTCCAAATATCTCCGCCGTCTGAAGAACCTCAATGAGGAACTCGCCGCCGAGATAAACATCCACACGGTCAGCCCCGACTCAGCGACTGCAGAAGACCTTATCGCGATGGTCTCCGCAGGGGAGATACCGTTCACCGTCGTAGACAGCGACATTGCGCAACTCAACGAGACATATTTCCACGACCTCGACATATCGACCGAAGTCAGCACTCCGCAGCGCGCGTCGTGGGCTGTAGCCCTCGGCAACGAAGCGATGGCTGAAAGAGTCAACAGCTGGTTTGCGTCCGAGGAACAGGCGTCAGCCAACGCCGAACTGCTCAAACGCTTCTACGAGATGAGCAAAGGCGAGCCATACAGGACTTTTGACTTCACGAAGGGTTACATATCCAAGTATGACGACCTGTTCAAACGCTACTCCGACAACATAGACTGGGACTGGCGGCTTATGGCAGCCCAGGCTTACGCCGAAAGCCTGTTCAATCCCAAGGCTCGTTCATGGGTCGGCGCACGCGGTCTGATGCAAATCATGCCGAGGACCGGCAGGGGCTACGGAGCAAAGGTGACGACACTCAACGACCCGGAAGTGAGTGTGCGCGTGGCAAGCAAACTGCTCGCCGACCTTAACCGCTATCTTATCAACCTCGTTCCCAACGACAAGGAACGCCGTAAATTCGTCATCGCCGCCTACAACTGTGGCATCGCCCATGTCTATGATGCAATCGCCCTTGCGAAGAAACACGGTCTTGACCCGCAGAAATGGGACGATAACGTAGAGAAAGCCCTCCTCATGAAAATGAATCCTCAATATTACAACGACCCTGTTGTCAAATACGGCTATGCGCGCGGCTCCGAAACCTCGGCATATGTCAAACGAATAATGGAATTCTACGACAACGCCGTAAGAGAAATAGAAAAATAAATCCTATCAAAAAAATCATTTATTCATCACGATTATGAAGAAGACTTATCTGACAGTCGCTCTCGTATGCACAATCTGCGGAGCACTCACTTTGCCGTCATGCATCGGCAGTTTCACACTCTCGAACAAACTTCTGAGCTGGAACAAACAGATTGGTAACAAATTTGTCAATGAACTCGTGTTCTTCGCGTTCTGGGTTCTCCCCGTCTACGAAGTATCAGGTCTCGCCGACATCATCGTGCTCAACAGCATCGAATTCTGGAGCGGTTCAAATCCCATCGCCAAAGGGACAAAGACCATTCAGGGCAACGACGGTAAATATCTCGTCAAATGCGACGGCAAAGGCTATACAATCAAGAGTGAGAATGACGGCAGCGTAGTGCGTCTCGACTTCGACGCTGACAATCAGTCATGGAGTTATTCGGTTCCCGGCGGAGAAAAGCATACAATCTTCACTTTCGTAGATGACACACACATCAGTCTTCCTACCCCAGACGGAACTGAAACAGTTGTTGAAATTTCCGAAGCGGGACTCTATGCTTATCAGGCTATCGTAACCGGCTCACAGTTCGCAATGAACTAATCAGCGGCATTATCCTTTTATACACAGGCTGCGTTGTAAGTTTCGTCTTATGACGCAGTTTTTGTCTTATAAGTCTATATCATAATAGATTAGAGTTAAAGGATTGGACAATGTCTGGATACTCTCGTTAGTTAAACACCGGTTATCGCACCCCACAAGTAACGGCCAATGTTTTCGGATGCAAAGTTATAGGGAAAAACTATGCAGTTGCCGGTGTTTTTGGGTTGCGGGGCGGTTTTAACGTGGGTTAAAATGGCGGTTTGCGATGGTAATTTGTGAGAGATAGTTGGTTAGGAGTTGTTTGCGGTGAGGGATTTTTTGGACGAGAAGCTCGCGCAGAGGCGCGGAGACGGTTTGGAGAGAAAGGAGAACTCGGAGAACTCGGAGTTTTCGGATGAATGGGATGGTAGTTCGACATCTATGATGCCGATTTGCTTTTTCATTTCTATTTCCACAAGCTGCGCACGGCTAAACGCAGCGCTTGCATGTGGCTATAACTGTTTCGCGGCTATGCCGCGGGGCGGCTGCTCCGGGGAGCAGCCCTACGGGAAGGGTCGGTTGTTATAATTGGATTTGGTGTGTCTTTCAGACACATTCTTTGTTGATTTGGGAGCCGGGATGCCCTCGCGGGCATCTTGCGGAGGAAGTAAGGCTAATTTAGTCACTACTCAACCAACCGCCAAAATTTCAGAAAAATAACTATCTTTGCAAACAACGAAGTAGTAACTGGCAGATCAGCCATTAAAATACACTAAGCTATGACCGAAATCGTGAATAAAAATTATTACGATGAACTTTATGCCGAAATAAAAAATGTTCTCGCATCTGCCAGAAATACAGCTGTTGTAGCTGTAAACAGCGCTATGGTTTATGCTTATTGGAATGTTGGCAAACTCATAGTTGACGCACAAGGAGGTCAGAATAAAGCCACCTATGGCAACAATCTGATAGACCGTCTTGCAGAACGACTTACCGCAGAATTAGGAAAGGGGTTTACACGCTCCAACCTCCGCACAATGAGGCAGTTTTATATTATGTTTCCAAATTGCCACTCGTTGAATGGCAATTTGAGTTGGACTCATTATAAGCATCTTATTCGTGTTAGCAATGCCGATGCCCGCGCATATTATGCCGAGGAAGCGGTCAAAGGCGGATGGAGTGTCAGAGAGCTGGAACGACAGATTGCAACACAACATTTTGAACGACTTTTGTCGACCCATCGTGATAAGACGGAGACAAAGGAGTTGCTTCGTGCCAATCTACCAGCCAAGCCTGATAAATTCGACCCTATGGCTCTCGTGCATGATCCGTTTATTCTCGAATTCCTTGACGTTAAGCCGGACAGCGCTTTGCAAGAGTCTGAGCTTGAAAAAGCTATAATAACCCATCTCGAACAGTTTATGCTCGAACTCGGCAGGGGCTTTGCATTCTTAGGGCGTCAGAAACGTATCACAATCGGCGGACAACACTTCTATCCCGACCTTGTCTTTTACAATATACCCGCCAGATGCTACGTCATAATCGATTTGAAAATGCATGCCCCCGATTACTCTGATATCGGTCAGATGCAGCTTTATGTTAATTATTACAATATGGACGTTTGTACAGAGTTTGACAATCCAACCGTAGGAATAATCCTTTGCTCTGAAAAAAACGATGCAGTTGTAAAATATACTCTTGGCAACCGAAACGACATTGGCGTTTTTTCTCCGCAATATAAGCTTATCATGCCGACAGAAGAAGAACTAAAGAGAGAGATTGAAATTACCCGCGAAAATTTCAAACTCCTAAACGAATAAAAATTTCACGATAGACCGCACACGCGGGGAATCCCGCGCGGAGGGGCGGAGGGGGATTTTGTGGTGTGGGGAAAATTTTGTAACTTTGCAGTGTAAAAATATATGTGGACAGATTTGCCTGCTTGCAACCACTTGAAAAAATGCTAAAATCGACATTTTCGGCTCTCCGGCTGCACCCACGAGCCCCCGAGCAATCAATCATCAAGATTTTACATTTTCATGAGTTACGACCGGCAAATATTTGTTCCGGTCGATTTAATTTTTTGTAAAATCTCTACAATATGAACTATCTCTTCACATCCGAATCAGTTTCTGAAGGTCATCCCGATAAAGTCGCCGACCAGATTTCAGATGCAGTCCTCGACGAATTTCTCGCACGCGACCCACAGTCGAAAGTGGCATGCGAAACTCTTGTAACCTCGGGTCAGGTAATCGTTGCAGGCGAAGTCAGCAGCGAAGCATATGTCGACCTCCAAGGCATAGCGCGCGACGTGATAAGCAACATCGGCTATAACAACAGCGCGCTGAAATTTGACAGCGAGTCATGCGGTATTCTTTCGGCAGTACACGAACAGAGTCCCGACATCAACCGCGGCGTCGAGCGCGAAAAAGCCAAGGAACAGGGCGCGGGCGACCAGGGCATGATGTTCGGCTACGCTACCAACGAGACACCAATATATATACCGCTGACTCTCGCGCTGAGCCATGCCTTGGTCAAGGAGCTCGCCGCCATACGCCGCGAAGGGAAGGTGATGACATATCTGCGTCCCGACTCAAAAAGCCAGGTGACAGTGGAATATGACGAAAACAACCATCCTGTGAGGGTGCACACAATCGTCATATCGACTCAACATGACGAATTTGTCAAGCCCGAAGGCAAAATGACTCAGGATGAGGCGGACCGTCTGATGCTTGAGACAATCCGCAAAGATGTAGAAACGATACTGATACCCCGCGTCAAATCTCAGTTGCCCGAAGAACTGCAGAAGATTTTCGGCGAGGATTTCATACTGCATGTCAATCCGACCGGAAAATTCGTCATCGGCGGACCGCACGGCGACACCGGTCTGACGGGCAGAAAGATAATCGTCGACACTTACGGCGGTCACGGTGCACACGGCGGCGGCGCGTTCTCAGGTAAAGACCCCTCGAAGGTCGACCGCTCGGCAGCATACGCCGCCCGTCACATAGCCAAAAATCTTGTAGCAGCGGGAATTGCCGAACGCGCGCTCGTCCAGATAGCTTACGCCATCGGCGTGGCTGAACCAGTGAGTCTGTTTGTCAACACGTTCGGGACAGCCAACGTAAAGGCGTCGGACGCTGAGATTTCGCGCATCGTAGGCTCGATATTCGACCTTCGCCCCAACGCTATTGAACGCCGTCTCGGTCTGCGCAAGCCAATTTACCGCGAAACAGCAAGCTACGGACACGTCGGACGCACACCGCGAAAAGTGCGCAAGACATTCATTCACAGTGGCAACAAGCCAATAGAGATGGAAGTCGAACTGTTCACGTGGGAAAAACTCGACAAGGTCGACGACATCCGCCGCAAGTTCAAGAAGTATATGAAGTGAGTTATCTCACGTAAAATCAAAAAACAGCGTTGCGCCCAAAGGTGCAACGCTGTTTTTTATGTGATTAGACCAATTAGTCTAATTAGTCCAATAAAATCAATTTCTATATCTCGGCTTATTTTCCTTTGGCTTTGAGGAAGTCCTGATGATATGAGTCGAGTATTTCGTTGATTGCCTTGCCAATCATGATATAGTCTTTTTCGGTCAGATTGGCGAGTGATGCTCTGACACTCCAGTCAGGACCGGCAAAACCGCTGCCGTTGAGAAGCACGACAGATGTTTCCTTAGCAAGGCGAAGCACGATGTCAAGCGGGTCATAGTTGGCTTTAAGCCATTCGCAAAACTCTTCGCCATAGAATTTCTTGCCCCAGACCATAATGTCGATTTCCGAATAATAACCGACGCGGTCAGAGTCTTTTACCAAGGTCAGACCGGCTGATTGCCAAAGAGCTTCGAGACGACGCTCAATCATTTGCTGCATCGCTTTCTTATAAGCGTTCTCCTTATCGACCAGACACATAAGCGCAAAGAGCGACATCTGTATCTGCTGAGGTGTCGAAAGTCCGGCGGTGTGGTTGAGGGCGACAGCTCGTGAGTCAGCGACCAGACGGTCAATGAATTTAATCTTGTCGGGTTCGGGAGTGAGCGAACGGTAGCGTTCGAACAAATCTTTACGCTGAATCTCAGGTTCTCGGGCTATAAGACGGTCAAAAATATTGTCTTTTGCGAGTCCGATAACGGCGAGACGCCAACCTGTCGCGCCGAAATATTTTGAGAATGAATAGACGCAGAGTGTGTTGTGCGGCAGTTCATACATAAGCGAACGGAAATCTTTGGCAAAGGTGCCGTAGACATCGTCGGTCACTATCATAAGGTCGGGGTTATCGTTTTTCACGATATCCACAATCTTCTTCATGCACACGGCGTCAAGCTTGTAGGAGGGCGGATTGGACGGATTGACAAGACATAGCAGCTTGACAGCAGGGTCACGCAGTTTGTCAAGTTCGGAGTCGGGATACTGCCAAGTATGGAGTCCGTTGCGGTCCATCTCGGAGGCACTGATGTTGACTACATCAAACTGATAACGGTCGAGCTCGGGTATCTCGAGATATGGAGTGAATATCGGTGTCATCAAAGCGATGCGGTCGTGCTGATTGACAAGATGGTTCGCCTGAAGAGAGTCGAAGATATAGCACATGGCAGCCGTGCCGCCCTCTGTCGCAAAAAAGTCATATTCCTTTCCCAAGCCGGGAGCATTGTCGCCCATCTCCTGCGCCATATAGGCAGCGACAATTTCTTCTGCATGGTCGAGCATGCGGACAGGCGTAGGATATTGGTCGCCAATAATGCCTTCAGCCCATTCATACGCGAGAGAATCAGGGTCGATGCCGAGAGTATCGGTACAGTAATTTATTGCGTCATTAAGGAGAACAGCTCCAGGCAGCGCCGAATTAGACATAAGGAAGCGCTGAAGACGCTCCATGGCGCCGTCGCTGGCAGGAATACCTGCGATTCCCGGCTCAGCCTTATATGTACGTGTGCACTCGCTAAGAGCCCACTGCCCAAGCAGGAAAAAGGCTTCGCGGGGCGCGGTCGCTATCCAGTCGGGGTTTCCGCGACCGGCGTTGAGGAACTGTCGGGTTGATTTTCTTGCATCCTTTTTTGCAAGGTCGATAAGTGTATTCTTAATCTCAAACGGACTCATCTTAGAGAGTTCGCGTTCTTTGGAGCGAATATTAGATGACATAATCTTTTTTTATTTATTAATTTTTCTGATAATTTGCTTTACATCAGGAACACCATAACCAGACCACTGAGTATCAGGAGTGTATTGCCGATGGCATAAGTCACTGTATAGCCCATCGCCGGAACGGTCGACTGAAGCGAATCCTGAATCGCACCGAGAGCGGCGGTAGTCGTTCGGCTGCCTGCAACGCATCCGAGAGTTATAGCCGGATGGAACTTGAAAACCTTATCGCCCAATATAATACCGATGATAAGAGGCAGCGATGTCGCGAGAATACCGGCGACAAGCAGCTGCCAGCCGACCTGCTGCAATCCTGAAATGAATGTAGGACCTGCGGAGATGCCTACGACGGCGATAAACATGTTAAGACCGACATTGTTGAACACCCACACAGCCGGGTCGGGGATGTGTCCGAAATTGGGATGTTTTGACCTGAGCCAACCGAGGACGAGACCTGCAATCAGAGCACCGCCGCTGGTAGACAAGCTGACAGGAATGCCACCGATTTTAATCGCAATCGCTCCGATAAGTGCACCGATAGCGATGCCCAAGCCGACGAAAACCATGTCGGATGCTGTCGTCGGCTTATCGGCATAGCCTATGTAGGAAGCGGCGGCGTTGACGTCGGATACGAGTCCGCTGATTGTCAGGATATCGCCGCGCTGCAGGCGTGTCGATGAAGTGACCGGAATCTCGACTCCGCCTCTCTTGATGCTGTCGATTGTAACGCCATAAGTTTGTGGGGAAGAGCGAAATTCAGCGACAGTCGCGCCTACAACATATTTTGAAGCCACCATTACGGGAATACGTTCGATGGGGAATGATAGCAGAGCTGCGTCGGATATTTCCTTGCCGAGCCACGCTTCATCTTCAATCACAAACTCGCGACGGCCGGAAATCACCACGTCATCGCCTTTCTTAATTGCAAAATCGGGAGCGGGCTTGGTTGTGATGTCAGCACCCGAACGGACACGTTCGATGAAAAGACGTCGACCCTGCTTGCCTAAAAAATCTTCTATATCTTTAACCGTCTGAGGAGATTCGAACATGGAGCCTTCTACGTGATAGGCTCTGTAGACAACGGGACGCCACGCGTTGATGACCGCAGGGTCTGCACTATCGCTGTCCTGATTCATGCTGCGTTCGAGGTCTTCGGTCTGTTGCTTGACTTTTTTCAGACCTCCGAGCAGCATCGGACCGAGAGAACCGAGTATCCATGCCGACCCAATCGTACCGAATATATAAGTTACCGCATAGGCGACCGGTATGATATCGACCCATGCTTTTTTATCAGCCGCCGAAGCGCCAAGAGTGTTTATTGTGTCACCGGCGACTCCGATGACCGCCGACATCGTCTGCGCACCCGCGAAAAGTCCCGCAGCCTCGCCGACGTTATAATGAAATAACTTTGCAACAACGAATGTCGATACAAGTACGACGGCACACATCACTACTGCAAACAACACCTGTTTCAGTCCCGACCCGCGCAGCGACGCGAAAAACTGCGGTCCGACGCTGTAGCCTATCGCAAACAGAAACAAAAGGAAAAACACTTGCTTCAACGGACCGGGTACAGGAATATCGAGCTGGCCGACGAGCACTCCAACGAGCAGAACCGAAGTTACGGTGCCCAATGAAAATGTCTTATATTTCAGCTTTCCGATTAAAAAGCCGAGACCCAGTGTGAGGAATATCGCAATCGCAGGATTATCGCGCAGGGTTTTAACAATCCAGTCAAGTATTTCCATATCTTTGTTATTGTTTGGCGGTGATGAAACTTTAGTTGTATGATATATTATAACTTCCCCATAGAGCCTAATGTTTGCTGCAAGTTAAATATTTTATATCGCAGGGAATTTCGGTTTATATTTCATCATTCACTTTTTTATTATTACTTTTGTCTTGTAATGAAAAGATATCGTGTTTTCCGCTGCGGGCGCATTGCCGTCCAGACGATTGTCGCCGTGATAATCGCGGCTGCCGTCGTGGCGGGAGTGCCATGTATCTTTTCGCGCATGCAAATCGTGCCGGCAATCGCCGCCTGCGCGACAACGTGGCTGATAATATGGCTCGTCGCGACCCTGATTTTCGGTCGAATCTACTGTGCGACTGTATGTCCGTGTGGGACACTGATGGAGCTGATTGCATGGCTATCGCGTCCGCGCAAGTGGCACTACTCGTTCACCGCCCCTTCGACACGACTGAGATATTCCATATTAGTTATAGTCGTGATTTGCGCCCTGTTCGGGTTTTCTGCGGTAGTTTCATTAGCCGACCCATACAGTGCGTTCGCCAGAATGGTCACGGCGGCTTACCGCCCTGCAGCGATAGGTGTGGCAGGTGTCATAACGGCTGCCGCAACCTTAATACTGATAATTATCTTTTCCCGACGGCAAGGACGTATAATCTGCAACACAATATGCCCGGTCGGAACAGTGCTCGGGACGCTGTCGAAAATGTCACTCTATCATGCTGATATCAATACCGATTTGTGCGTCAACTGCCGGAAGTGCGAAGATGTATGTTCAGCGCAATGCATTAATCTTACAGACCATGTCATCGACCCGATGCGCTGTGTTGTATGCTTTGACTGCATGGCAGTCTGTCCGAACGATGCAATCCGCTACCGACGTGGTCGCCATCAGCTGTCGATACCGATGATGCAGCGCGTAGCCGGCGGCGAAGGCGTCTCTGCCATTAAAGCCGAGCCATTGGAACCATCGTCAATGAGCCGCATTGACCGCCGGACCTTCTTACTCGCCCTTGCGGGTACGGGAGCCGCAGGAACGACATTCGCCGCCGCAAGGTCGCATCGCTATGTCGAAGGGTCGACACGCCTTATACCCCTGAATTATGTCACACCTCCAGGAACATCGTCGCGGGAGGACTTCCTGCACCGTTGCACTGCCTGCGGAGCATGCATCTCCGCTTGTCCGACGGGCGTGCTGACCGCATCGACGAAACAATACGGAGTGCGTCACGCGCTAACACCTGTGATGGACTTCGATAAGTCATATTGCAGCTTCAGCTGCGTTAAGTGCACGGAAGTCTGTCCCTCACACGCACTCAACACCCTGACCGCAGCCGAAAAGCACAATTTTCCTATAGGACGCGCGAGAGTCTGCGCTACGAACTGCATACTTTATGAAAACAATGCAGGATGCGGAGCGTGTGCCAAGGCTTGTCCGAAACGAGCAATCTCAATAATCAGGGACAGCGACGGCCGCCGCTCGCCTCATGTCGAACCCGAGTTATGCATCGGGTGCGGACGGTGTGCGAATGTGTGTCCTGCCCAACCTTACAGGGCGATAGTCATCGAAGGTCTTTAATCTGAATAAATTATTTTACAATGCAACAATATCTCGACCTACTCAACCACATCCTCGAACACGGCACGGACAAAAGCGACCGAACTGGAACCGGAACACGCTCGGTGTTCGGACATCAGATGCGATTCGACCTCGCCGACGGTTTCCCGCTGGTGACAACAAAAAAAGTGCATCTCAAGTCAATTATTCACGAGTTGCTGTGGTTTCTCAACGGTGACACAAATGTGAAATATCTTCAGGATAACGGTGTCCGCATATGGAACGAATGGGCTGACCCCGACGGTAACCTTGGACACATCTACGGCTATCAGTGGCGATCATGGCCCGACTATAACGGCGGTCACATCGACCAGATAAAGCAAGCTGTAGAAGATATTAAGCATAATCCCGACTCGCGCCGGATAATCGTCAGCGCATGGAATGTAGCCGACCTTCCGAACATGAACCTGCCGCCATGCCACGCGTTCTTCCAGTTCTATGTCGCCGATGGTCGTCTTAGTCTCCAGCTCTATCAGCGCAGCGCAGATTGCTTCCTCGGCGTACCTTTCAACATCGCTTCCTATGCCCTGCTACTTCAGATGATGGCACAGGTGTGCGGTCTTGAACCCGGTGAATTTATCCATACGACAGGCGATACACATATATATAATAATCATTTCGACCAGGTGCGTCTGCAACTTACGCGCGAACCGCGTCCACTCCCCAAAATGATTATCAATCCCGCTGTGAAAGATATTTTCGACTTCAAATACGACGATTTCAAACTCGAGGGTTACGACCCATATCCTGCAATCAAAGGCGAAGTATCAGTATGACAAAACCCGAAGTAAATATAATCGTCGCAGTGGCACCCGACCTCGCTATAGGTAGAAACGGAGACCTGCTCTTCCATATCAGCGCTGATCTGCGCCGCTTCAAGGAGCTGACTATGGGACATCCAATCATAATGGGGCGCAAGACATTTGACTCGCTGCCTAAAGGTGCTCTGCCGGGACGACGCAACATAGTCGTGTCGCGCAATGCCGATTATACAGCCTCGGGAGCAGAGGTTTTCGGCTCGCTCGATGACGCAATCGCGGCGTGCTGCCACTCTGATAAAGTATTCATAATCGGTGGCGCACAAATCTATGGTCAGGCGATTGATAAAGCTGACAGCCTGCTGCTGACTCGTTTCGACCGGACGGTCGACGATGCGGACTGTCACTTTCCGAAAATCGATGATGAAAAATGGCAAACGGTCGAATGTTCAGACTGGTCGTGCGATGAGAAATCGGGAGTAAGATATTGTTTTGAAACTCTGTCAAGGAAAAAATGAAAAATTTCTACTTTGCGCTTATATTACTTTTCGCCTTGACAGTGTCTTCGTGCGGAGGTAACGGCGACAGAAACGGTAATATAATTGCCGGTGACACGCTCACCACCCGCGCTGAGCTGCTGACTATGGTCGACTGCGGAGATTTTGTAGCTGCCATCGTCGAAAATCCATGGAAACCGGGAACAGACTTAGCCGCATATGCACTTGTTCCAAAAAAATCGGAGGAAGTGACTATCCCAGATGGTTTTATTCGTGTCGATGTTCCGGTCGAGCGTTCACTCGTCTATTCATCGACAAACATGTCGGCAATCGGAGAACTGGGGGCATTGGAGGCAGTGAGCGCAGTAGCCGACGGCAATTACTATACGCCGGGCGACACAGTCACAAAGATGATTAACGCCGGCGTGCTGACTGATATAGGAAATTCGATGTCGCCGAAGTTAGAGACAATCATCGACGTATCGCCCGACGCGATACTGATTTCACCTTACGAAAATGCAGGTCACGGAGTTATCGACGCACTGAAAGTGCCGGTGATAGAATGCGCGGACTACATGGAGACCACTCCACTCGGAAGAGCCGAATGGCTACTGTTGCTCGGCGAACTTTACGGCAAACGGGACGAAGCGCGCCACATATATAATAATGTGGTCACCGAATACGAATCTTTACGCGACAAGATATCGACGTCAGCCTCACAGCGACCAAAAGTGCTGACAGAAATGCTGACATCCGGAGTATGGTATGTTCCCGGTGGAAAAAGTTACATGAGTTCGATGCTGTCAGACGCCGGTGCAGATTACCCTTGGAGCGACAATGCGTCGACCGGCTCACTACAGCTTGATGCAGGCGCGGTCATTGACAAGGCATCGGATGCGGACATTTGGGTCATGCGGAACTATGGTAATGTCACTCTACCATCGCTCGCTGCAATGTCTCCGCTCTATTCAGGCATCAAGGCTTACAAAAACGGCGAGGTGTATAACTGTGACAGCTCGGTGTCACCGATTTTCAACGACATAGCTTTCCATCCCGAACGTGTTCTCGCAGACT
>CAMWNF010000043.1 GCA_947175535.1 uncultured Bacteroidales bacterium | reverse complement strand
ACAAACAGTGTAGAGGCGCTGAGTTGGACGATATAGGTAAAAATGAATAAATTTGCGGAAATAAATTGAAACAACACTTCATCTTTTGGTTATGAAATTGAGTGATTTGAGAGAGTGGAAAGACAGTGTGGCGAAGTATTTCGACCTGACGGATTTTTTGATTCCACAATCTGATGCAGAGACAGCTATTCGTGAAGGTGTGTCGTTTAGAGGCACAAATATTTTGGTACTGATAGTTGCCATTTTCATAGCATCGCTCGGTCTTAACACCAATTCTACAGCCGTGATTATCGGTGCGATGCTGATTTCACCGCTCATGGGTCCGATTATCGGCATCGGACTTGCAGTCGGTGTGCATGATTTCGACCTTATGAAGCGTTCGTTCCGTAATCTTTTGATGGCGACTATTTTCAGTGTCGCAACTTCATGCATTTACTTCCTGATATCTCCTGTCAACGAAGGTCACAGTGAGTTGTTGGCGCGTACTTCTCCGACAATCTACGACGTTTTCATCGGATTTTTCGGTGGCGCAGCAGGCATTCTTGCCATAGGCAGCCGTGTGAAAGGTAATGTTATTCCGGGGGTGGCAATCGCAACAGCCCTAATGCCGCCGTTGTGTACGGTAGGTTATGGTCTTGCAACTTTCCAGATGAACTACTTTTTCGGAGCTTTATATCTGTTCTTTATTAATTCTGTGTTTATCGCATGCGCCACCACTGTAGGCGTCAAGCTGATGAACTACAAGATTAAAGATTTTTCCAATCCTCAACGCGCCAAACGTGTCCGGAACACAGTCTATACAATAGCTTTACTTACGATGATTCCTGCATGCTACCTTACCTATCGCATGTATGAGCAATCAACGTTCCTGACCAACTGTAACCGCTTTGTCTACCAACAGTTCAATTTCGAAGGAACCCAGGTACTTCACTCCAATGCAGTTATTAACGGTCATGAAAAAATGCTGACTGTAAGTCTCGTGGGTAAAATCATACCCCAGGATTCATTGGTGCTCGCTCTTACAGACCGTCTTCCTGAATATCATCTCGGAGGCACACGTCTGCGCATCATACAGGGAGATAATCCCGACAGCGGTTTCGATGCCACACAGGCAACCTCGACAATGCTCCGCGATATGTATCAGGTGACGCAAAACACTATCAACTCTCAGCGTGAGACAATTGATTCGCTAAAAGCACTGAATGCCGTCACAGCCGGCAATGACACCATAGCCGGACGCATAGCACCGGAAATAAAGATTCTATTCCCGGAAGTAAGGGATATAGCCATTACAAGGGCGATTGTGAGCAATATCGAGACTCATTGTCTCGACACGCTTAATGTGGCACTGGTCAATTACAACCGACCGATGGGTCAGCTTGAGTCAAAGAAATTCAAGGAATATCTCGAAGCACGTCTCGAGAAAAAAGATATAACTATAGTAGAGGCTAATATCCGTTAATATTTTTTGCGGATATTGCGCGGATGATGTGTGAGGATTTCCTCACGCAGATGTGATTTATCAAGATGCAGATATAACTCTGTCGTAGCGATGCTTTCGTGGCCGAGCATCTGCTGTATGGCTCTGAGATTTGCTCCCCCCTCCAGCAGATGAGTCGCAAATGAATGCCGGAGTGTGTGAGGCGAGATAGTCTTTCTGACGCCGGCTGCCTCCGCAAGATCACGCACAATATAAAAGACCATGACGCGAGTCAGTCTGCGACCACGCCGACCGAGAAACAAAATGCCCTCCTCGCCGCGTTTCACATTGATTTCAGCACGTTTGACAAGCCACAGGCGGATTTCCTCAAGCGACGCCGGTGACATCGGAACAAGACGTTGCTTGTCTCCCTTACCATCCACGATAAGAAAACCTTCGTCAAAATTGATACTGTCGATGGTAAGATTGCATAATTCGCTCACGCGAAGACCGCAACCGTAAAGAGTTTCTATTATAGCCCGGTTACGCTGACCCTCAGCCTTGGTCATGTCGACAACCGAAACCATGTCATCTATTTCCTCCACACTCAATATATCGGGAAGATGTTTTCCTATACGCGGACTCTCAAGGAGCAGGGTAGGGTTATTCTCAATCAGCTTTTCAGTCATAAGATAGCGGTAAAGTGATTTTATGCCTGAAATGATACGCGCCTGCGAACGAGGAGAGATGCCCAGCTGATGAAGGTCGATGATAAAACCTTGAAGACATTCCAAATCGGCGGTATAAAGGTCTTTACCTGCTGCATCGAGCCAATCGACGAGACGGTCGGCATCGGCGATATAATTGATACGGGTATTCGGCAACAGACCGCGCTCAAGAGTAAGAAAGGCTGTATAATGAGCCTTCAGTGAAGAATAGGGTGGTGGAGTGCTTGCCGTCATGACTTGATAAGATTATATCCTGCCTTCTTCTACCGCACATGCAACGCGCTCGATAATAGCATCCTGCCTATCTTTTTCAGGATGAAATTCCCCTTTGAGACTTACGCCGAAAAGTTTACCGAATCCTTGCCAGAACGTAGCGCGGAATGTTCCGAGAAAGGCTTTCACTATATCATAACTTGTCTGGTTGGTCTCGCGCTGCACAAGTTTAATCAGCACTTTTGCCTGACTCTTCGAGAAGCGTTTCAGCGCAGGTTTATACTGCTCGAAAAGTGATTTTTCCATTTCTTTCAGATATTTCTCCCGTTCTTTCTGTGTAGGAAAAGTCTCTATATATTCGTAGGTCTCTACAAGTGTTTCTGAAATGAGTTTGGCATAGGGCAGGGTCAGTTTTACGTCTCTTACTGTGCGCCAATAGAAATCCTCTTCCTTTTTATTCTTGAATTTCCATTCCTTAAACACTGTAATGCCACGCAGATGAATCACCGCAACCGTATCTCCTTCCTCATCGACCCGCCAGCTGTAGCCGCGCACAGGATTTTTTTGTGCCGGACCGGGATTTTCGAGCGTTCGGTCAGGAAAAGCAAAAGCATTGCTGACCGCAAATGCGGTCAACAATGCCAAGAATATGTGTCGGAGAGAAATCATAGGCAATCAACGAGGAGATCAAACTGTGAGGATCTCTTTCTCTTTTGCCGCAAAGATATCGTCAATCTGTTTAAGATATTTGTCGTGAAGTTTCTGCACCTGATTTTCGGCGTCTTTTTCTACGTCTTCCGGCATGCCCTGCTTAACGGCTTTTTTCAAACCATCAATTGCATCGCGGCGTGCGTTTCTCACCGAAACCTTTGCCTGCTCAGCCTCAGCTTTCGACTGCTTTACGAGTGACTTGCGGCGGTCTTCGGTCAACGGGGGAATAGCAAGTCGGATTACTTCACCGTTGTTTTCAGGAGTGATGCCGAGTTCTGAATTGATTATAGCTTTCTCAATTTCCTTGAACATGGCTTTTTCCCATGGCGTGATTGCGATTGTACGTGCGTCGGGAACTGAAACATTGGCAACGTTCGAAACAGGAACGAGACTGCCGTAATATTCAACGCGGATACCATCGATGAGTTTCGCACTCGCCTTACCGGCGCGGATGTGTGAAAGGCTGTCATCGAGATATGCGACAGCAAGTTCCATTTTTTCTTCAGCCGGAGCGAGATATGTCTTTACGTCGGTCATGATAAATTTATTTATTGTGTTATAATTATTAATTAGTAAACGAGTGTGCCGATATTCTCACCTGCGATAACCTTGCCGAGATTACCGACATGGTCCATATCAAAAACAACTATCGGCATCTTATTTTCCTTGCAAAGCGCTGTGGCTGTAAGGTCCATTACTTTGAGACCACGCGAAAGGACTTCATCATAAGTGATTTCGTCGAATTTTACAGCTGAAGGATCTTTCTCAGGGTCTGCGGTGTAGACACCGTCGACACGCGTTCCCTTCAGCATCACGTCTGCCTCGACTTCGATAGCACGGAGCGCAGAGCCTGTATCGGTAGTAAAGAACGGATTGCCTGTGCCGCATGAAATAATGGCTACTTCTCCCTTTTCGAGAGCTTCGATTGCGCGCCATTTGCTGTATTGCTCGCCGATAGGGAACATATTTATCGCCGTGAGCACTTTTGCAGGCTGACCTATCGCTTCGAGAGCCGAGCTGAGGGCGAGAGAATTGATTACAGTGGCGAGCATTCCCATCTGGTCGCCTTTGACACGGTCGAAACCTTTGGCCGCTCCCTGCAATCCGCGGAATATGTTTCCGCCGCCGATAACAATAGCCACCTGCACACCGCCATCGGTTATTTCTTTAATTTGCGTGGCATAATCGGCAAGACGCTGTGTATCGATGCCGTAACCCTGCTGACCCATCAGCGATTCTCCGCTGAGTTTGAGCAGCACTCTGCTATATTTGGTTCTCATTATTCGAATAATTAGGTTTATACTAAACGCAAAAATAGATAAAATCTGTGATATATTGAGAGTTTTTGATGTATTTTATCATAAGTACGGGGTTTTGTTTGTAATTTTGTGGAACTCTAATTTTCAGGCGTATTATAGACAGGAACATATTGTCTGCAGACCCAAGCGCCATGATAAATTTTTTCAAAAATAAAACTGACTGATGAAAAAGAACCTTTCGGGCATAACAGTTTATTGCGCTTCGAGTGTCACAGTCGCTAAAGTATATTTTGAAGCGGCAGAATCACTCGGCAAGGAAATCGCGCGCCGCAGGTTACCGCTTATAACCGGTGCCGGTTCGATGGGTCTGATGGGAGCTGTAAACGATGCTGCCATAAAAGCCGGAGGAATGACCATAGGTGTCATACCTCAATTCATGGTTGACCGCGGTTGGCATCATAAAGGTCTGTCACACCTCGAAATTACTGACGGTATGCACAGACGTAAGGAACTTATGGCTGAACTGAGCCGGGCAGCCATAGCATTACCCGGCGGAATAGGAACATTCGAAGAACTTCTCGAAATAATAACATGGCGTCAGTTAGGTTTATATCACGGTAATATTGTGATACTCAATGTCAACGGCTATTATGATAAACTGTTTGATATGCTTGACACAGCCATCGAACAGAAATTCATGAAACCCGACCACAAAATGCTCTGGAGTGTGGTTCAATCTCCTGAAGAAGCCATAGAAATGGCTTTATCCGGTGACAATAAACAAATCTTCTCAGCTAAGTTCTGAAACAATTGTGATTACTCTGTCAGACAGCATATCAATAATAGAAGCCGAACCGCTTATTGTGACGCAATCGTTGCCGTCACTTACTGAAATGCGTCTCGATACATCATTGTTTACAAACGTAAAAGTCTACGAACCCGTCTTACTGACTTCCACGATTACAGAAAACGATGATAACTGGTATCTCGGCATGGAAGGTTCGTCGCGTCAGGGGTCACTCAACGGCAATTCCGGAATACTTACGGTAATTGTAATACTGTTTGTCGTTTTATGTCTGAATTTCAAAGATTGCGGTAAACTGTTTTCACGTTTCATCGAAGTTCTCCGCAGTGATAAAAAGCGTCAGAATGTATTCGATGAGCCGACCAATCATCAGACACGTCTCACCTTTCTTACAGTAATACAATTTCTTATCTACGGAGGCATACTGCTTTGCGGCATGTCTATGGTAATAAAGCATGCTGACGAAAATTACATAGACAATTTTTTTCGACTTATTAAAAGTATCGGCATACTCACTGTATATTATATATTCCAGTTATGCGTATATGGCGTTACAGGATATACGTTTGCAGGACCAGAAGGAAGCCGTCGGTGGATAAGATATCTCAACGCCACTCAATCGTTAGCCGGCGTGGCACTGATGATACCGGCATTATTGGTTCTGTTTTATCCCAATCTGTCCGAAACTTCCGTTGCCGTAGCCGGATTTATCTATTTTACGGCACGACTGACATTTATATGGAAGGGGTTTAGTATTTTTTATAATAATATATTTTCGTTGGTGTATTTTATTTTGTACCTTTGCGCACTGGAAATTATACCATTAATTTATGTGTTTCAACTCGCCTTACTTATATGAATAAGCAAGGTGAATTTTTTAAGTCAAACGCTCTTATATAGTGAAAATAAACAAAATACTGGTATCCCAACCCAAGCCTTCATCGGAAAAGTCACCCTATTATGAAATCGCCGCCAAATATGACGTCGATATAGTGTTTCGTCCTTTTATCAAGGTTGAAGGTCTGAGTGCAAAAGAATTCAGACAGCAGAAAGTCGCAATTCAGGATTATACTGCAATTATCTTTACAGCCAAGACAGCTATAGATAATTTTTTCCGTCTCTGCGAAGAGATGCGTATAAGCATCCCTGATACCATGAAATATTTCTGCACGAGTGATTCAATCGCAAACTATCTGCAAAAATATATTGTATATCGCAAACGCAAGATATTTTCCGCTAAGACCGGCAAACTTGCCGACTTGCTTCCTTATATGCTGAAACACAAGAATGAAAAATATCTGTTTGCTGTTTCAGATGTGAATAACGGAGCTGACTCGTCTATCCTTAACGACAATCATCTCAACTATACCCGCGCGGCTATGTATCGCACGGTAAGCAATGACTTCGGACCCGACGAACCGTTCGACTACGATATGCTTGTATTTTTCAGTCCGCAGGGCATTGAGTCTCTCCTTAAAAATTTCCCTGACTTCAAACAGGGAGACATCAAAATCGCAACCTTCGGTGTCACTACAGCTCAAGCTGTTAAAGATGCAGGATTGCGCCTCGACATAGAAGCTCCTTCTGTCGAAGCTCCTTCTATGACAGCCGCATTGGATATATATCTTTCAAAAACAAATCCGATTGCAACAGGCGAGTGAAGAAATACGGTTTAAATAAATCGGACAAATTATGCAGCCCCACAGCAATAGACCAACTCTTCAGCCGTGGGGCTGACACTATTCAGGAAGGTAAGATTTTTACAGCAATGGCTTATCCTCTCAGGGCAGTGTGGCGCACCGAACATGGCAGAACGACAGGTTCGACCGTTCAGTTCCTCATTTCCATACCTAAGAAAAGATTACGCCATGCCGTCGACCGTGTAAAGATGAGAAGAAGGGTGAGAGAAGCCTATCGTCTCAACAGACACAATTATCTCGAACAATTAAATACTCCTGTCGACCTTGCTTTCATCTATGTTGCCAATGACGTAAAAGATTATAAATACATAGAAAACGCTGTCTGCCGTATCCTTCAGAAAATCTATAATGAAGAACATCCTGAACAAGATATTGACAACGATAATTAGTCTGCCTATACATTTTTATAGACTGGCTATCTCTCCGATGCTGCCTGCATCATGCCGCTACACTCCGACATGCAGCCAATATGCGCTCGAAGCTCTTAAAATTCACGGACCTCTCAAAGGTTCATGGTTAGCCATAAAAAGGATAGGGCGATGCCATCCATGGGGAGGATGCGGATATGACCCGGTGCCTCCCCGTAAAAATTCAAAAAAGACTATCTATGACTTCGACGACATTCATCATCATCAAAAAGAAACAGATAAACCCTGTGAAAACAGAATAGTAAATCTGAATTTTGATGAAGAATTGCCCGAAAAAGGTTATTACAGCATAGGCATTCATCCATGGTCAACAAAAAACATGAGCGAAGAGGAAGCTTTTCTCGCCATAGAGGAAATAAAGAAAAAATCAGCTGACGACAGTATTATTGCAATCGGTGAATGCGGACTTGACAGATTAAGAGGTGCTTCTAAAGAATTTCAGGAAAAAATATTCAGAGCTCTTATCTCCATCAGCGAAGAATGTAAAAAACCTCTCATAATCCACGCAGTTAAATCAGACGAGGATATAATAAGGCTGAGAAAAGAATTGAAACCTGAACAGCGATGGATAATTCATGGCTTCAGAGGAAAAAAAGAAAGTGCCGTTCAACTCATAAACAATAATATATCTTTGTCAGTCGGAGAAAAGTTTAATCCTGGGTCTGTAAAGGTCATACCGGAAAACATGCTGTTTTCAGAAACTGATGAATCTGATATTCCGATAAAAGAAATAAAGGCGAGGATTGAGGCGGCGAGAAATGATTGATACCATTTCTATCCTATGTTGAAAATATGTTGAAAGGCGTTGATAACATCATAATAAAAAACAAAAAATTTTATTTGGATTTATCATTACAATCAGTCTATAATAAAACCATCGGATAAACAATTTGAATCTACCATAAATTTCAAAAAGTCTTGTCAACGCAGTTTTCAAGTTTACTGATAGTAACAATAGAATAAAATTATTAACTTTGCATATTATAAATATAGTATTGATAAAATTCAGAATTAACTGAATATCAAAATATAATAAAGTTAAGTAAGTGTTGATAACATCATATTGAAATTCAATAACACAAAAAAGCAAATATTTCTGCCAAAAGTTATTCAAGCTATCAACATCCTTTATTCTTCTTGATATTGATTAATTTTTTAAGACTTAATTTTCATAATATATAAAATGAATGTCGAAAAGGTGAGATGCAGCGTAAAGACTCCTGAAGATAAGAATAAACTTGTCGAGGAGATACGTCGGCTTAAAAAAGAGAAAAAAGCCGTTATACTGGCTCATTATTATCAGCGTCCTGAAATACAGGATATAGCTGACCACATCGGTGACTCACTTGCTCTCGCCCGATATGCGTCGACACTTAAAGATGTTGAGATTATAGTGCTCTGCGGAGTACACTTTATGGGAGAGACAGCCAAAATATTATCTCCGGACAAAAAAGTATTGATTCCGGATATTGAGGCGGGATGTTCGCTTGCCGACAGTTGTGATGCCGGTGAATTTGAAAAATTCCTTGAAAAATATCCCGGTTATACAGTTATCTCATATGTAAATACATCAGTTGATGTGAAAGCCCTCACCGACGTTCTTGTTACATCAGGAAATGCCGTCAGAATAGTCGAAACATTTCCAAAAGATGAAAAGATTATTTTCGGACCTGACCGCAATTTAGGAAATTATATTAACTCCATTTCCGGTCGCGACATGGTTCTTTGGGATGGAGCATGCCATGTTCATGAACAGTTCTCTGTAGAGAAACTGACTGAACTCAAAAAAGAGCATCCTGACGCAAAAGTTCTTGTTCATCCCGAATGTAAAAAGCCGCTAAGACTGCTTGCCGATAAAATTGGCTCTACGGCAGCTTTGCTTGATTATGCACGTAAGTCAGATGCAAAGGAATTCATAGTGGTGACGGAGAGCGGTATCCTGCATGAACTGGAAAAGCAGTGTCCTGACAAACATTTTATAGCGGCTCCTCCCGAAGAAGCAGGATGTTCGTGCAACGAATGCGCTTATATGAAGCTTAATACACTTGAAAAACTTTATAAATGTCTGTTGGAGGAAACACCTGAGATAATAGTTGAAGAAAAAGTTGCTTCAGCAGCGAGAAAACCGATAGAGCGTATGCTCGAACTTTCATGAAAAGATAATAATAAATAAAAACAACAATATGGAATACAATCATAAGGATATAGAGAGCCGCTGGCAGCAGCGATGGCGTGAGGATAAAACTTATCAGTGCGAAATTGACAAGTCGAAAAAGAAATTCTACGTGCTTGACATGTTTCCTTATCCTTCGGGTGCGGGTCTCCATGTCGGACATCCTCTCGGCTATATAGCAAGTGACATTTATTCTCGTTTCAAACGTCTGCAGGGATTCAATGTGCTTCATCCTATGGGTTATGACGCTTACGGTCTGCCTGCAGAACAGTATGCCATCCAGACAGGTCAGCATCCTGAAGTGACTACCCGCATTAATATAGACCGCTATCGCAGTCAGCTTGATAAAATAGGATTTTCTTATGACTGGAACCGCGAAATAAAAACATGTGACCCGGAATATTATAAATGGACACAATGGGCGTTCATCAAGATGTTCGGTTCTTATTATGATGCGAAGACCGATAAAGCTCAACCGATTGAGAAACTTGAAAAATATTTTGAGGAACACGGCAGTGAAGGCTGCACGGCGGTAGGAAGCAAGGAACTTAATTTCTCGGCTGCACAATGGAAAGCGATGAGCGAGAAAGAAAAGAGCGATGTTCTGATGAATTACCGCATAGCATATCTTGGTAATACGATGGTCAACTGGTGTCCGCAGTTGGGAACGGTTCTTGCCAATGACGAGGTTAGCGAAGGTGTTTCAATCCGCGGTGGTTACCCTGTCGAACAGAAGATGATGTATCAGTGGTGTCTGCGTGTTTCTGCTTATGCGCAGCGTCTTCTTGAAGGTCTTGAGAGAGTTGACTGGACAGATTCTCTTAAAGAGACTCAGCGTAATTGGATAGGACGCTCTGAAGGAGCTGAAATGCTTTTCCCGGTAGCTGACAGTGATGTAGTGCTTGAGATTTTCACCACACGTGCAGATACGGTTTTCGGTGTTACTTTCATGGTGCTCGCTCCTGAAAGTATATACGTTGAAAAAGTGACGACACCCGAACAAAAAGAAGAAGTAGACGCATATATAAAGTCAATCAAACATAAGACCGAGCGTGAAAGAATGATTGACAAGAAAGTAAGCGGTGTGTTCACAGGTGCTTACGCAATCAATCCTTTGACCGGTAAGAAGATTCCCATCTGGATAAGCGATTATGTGCTCGCGGGATATGGCACGGGAGCCATCATGGCTGTACCTGCCCATGACAGCCGTGACTATGCGTTTGCCAAGCATTTCAATCTTCCTGTCATATCTCTTATCGAAGGTGCTGATGTCAGCGAAGAAAGTTTTGATGCGAAGAGCGGAAAAATGATTAATTCGTCGTCTGATGAACTTAATCTTAACGGACTTGAGGTAAAGGATGCTATTGCCAAGACTAAAAGATATATTTCAGAGAAAGGCATAGGTAAAGTAAAGGTAAATTACCGTCTGCGTGACGCTATCTTCAGCCGTCAGCGCTATTGGGGTGAACCGTTCCCGGTTTATTATGAAAACGGAATAGCGAAAGTGCTTGATGAAAATGAACTTCCGCTGCAACTTCCCGAAATTGACGCTTATCTGCCTACAGAAACAGGTGAGCCTCCTCTGGGACGTGCGAAAAACTGGGAGAACAAAGACGGTTATCCTCTTGAACTTTGCACTATGCCAGGCTTTGCAGGTTCGTCAGCATATTATTTCCGCTACATGGACCCGCGCAATGACAAAGCTCTCGTGTCGAAGGAAGCTAATGATTACTGGCGTTCGGTCGACCTTTATATAGGAGGAACTGAACATGCCACCGGTCACCTTATTTACAGCCGCTTCTGGAATAAATTTCTTTATGACCTCGGAGAAGTATGCGAAGATGAACCTTTCCGCAAACTTATCAATCAGGGCATGATTCAGGGACGCAGTAACTTTGTATATCGCATCAAAGATACAAATACATTTGTAAGCTACGGACTGAAAGACAAATATGATGTCACTCCTATCCATGTGGATGTCAATATCGTAAGCAACGATATTCTCGATATGGAAGCTTTTCGTAACTGGCGTCCCGAATTCAAGGATGCAGAATTTATCACCGAGGACGGAAAATACATCTGCGGTTATGCAGTGGAAAAAATGTCCAAATCGATGTTCAATGTCGTTAATCCCGACGATATAGTCGAAAGATATGGAGCAGATACTCTCAGACTCTATGAAATGTTCCTCGGTCCGCTTGAGCAAAGCAAACCATGGGATACGAACGGCATCGACGGTGTAAACAGATTTATAAAAAAATTGTGGAATCTCTTCTACAAAGGAGACCAATTACTTGTCGATGACAGCGAACCAACGGCTGAAAATCTGAAGTCATTGCATAAACTTATAAAGAAAGTGACTGCCGATATCGAAAATTTCTCATTCAATACTTCGATTGCGGCATTTATGATTTGTGTCAATGAACTTGCAGCTCAGAAGTGTCATTCGCGTAAGATTTTGGCAGAGTTGCTGATAGTTCTTGCACCGTTCGCACCGCATGTAACAGAAGAACTCTGGCATTCCGCGATAGGTAACACCTCAACTATCTGTGAAGCTCAATGGCCTGAGTTCAATGAAGAATATATGAAAGAATCCACCGTCAACTACGCTGTTTCTTTCAACGGTAAGACCCGCTATAATATCTCGGCTGCCGCCGACGCTTCAAAAGAAGAAGTTGAAAAACTGGCTCTCGAACATGAAGGAGCGGCACGCTGGCTCGACGGTGTTACTGTCAGAAAAATCATCGTTGTTCCCGGTAAAATTGTCAATATTGTAGCTAATTGATAATCACAATAAAGCGGGTAATTTGCACGTTAATGATATAAACTGCAATTTATCCGCTTGATTATATTCACCTAATAGCGCAATAAAACTTTGAAAAAGATTGTATTTGCTACAAACAACAGCCATAAGCTTGAGGAGCTTAGAAAGTTGACCGAAGGTAAAATCGAAATACTCAGTCTTAAAGACATTAATTGTGACGACGATATACCTGAGACAGCCGATACGCTCGAAGGCAATGCGTTGATTAAAGCCCGTTGGGTGAAAAATCGCTATGGCTATGACTGTTTTGCAGACGATACAGGTCTTGAGGTTGAAGTTTTGAACGGTGCGCCTGGTGTTTATTCCGCAAGATATGCCGGTGACGGACACGATTCACACGCCAATATGAAACTTCTTCTATCCAATATGACGGATAAGGATAATAGAAAAGCTCGTTTCAGAACGGTTGTCGCACTTATTGAAGGTGATGACGAAAGACTGTTTGAAGGTATTGTAAATGGCTTGATAACTTATGAACCTAAGGGAACGAGCGGTTTCGGTTATGACCCGATATTTCAGCCGGAAGGTCATGATGTGACATTTGCTGAAATGAATGCCGAAGACAAGAACAGCATAAGTCATCGCGGACGTGCGGTTGCAAAACTTATTGATTATTTCTCTTTATGATTCACTATACGATGTTAAGATATTTGATTTTATTAATTGTTTCTTTATCAAGTTTATTGTCTTTATCAGCCCAGCAATGGACAGGACAGTGGACCATATATCCTGTCGTAGGGGCAAGATATGACAGAATAATAGATACCGAGTCAAAAGTATATTTTTTGACTTCGGGAACTATGTACTCTTACGATAAAGACAGCAAGGAAACATATTTTTATAATACTTCCAACAAGTTAAGCGGCAGTAATATTAAAAACATATATTACAATGCCGATGGAAAATATATTATTGTGGTATATGCCGACAATAATATGGATATGATTTTTGATGACGGCAGGTCATATTGTCTCCCTGACATTAAAGATGCTAATATCGCGGAGGACAAAACAATCAATGATATCGCTTTTGGTAAAGGGCGTTTTGTGGTCGCCACTAATTTCGGACTTGTCGTTTACGATGACAGCCGGCATGAAGTGGTTGAATCCGGCATTTATCGCCAGCCGGTCAACAATGTGGCTATTTGTGGTGATAATATACTGATTTACATGCCATTCAAATTACTTACTGCAAAACTCAATACCAGAATCAACAATCTGAATAATTTCAAGGAATTACGGGGCATGTTCACCGACCGTATGATTGATATATCTGATAACTGTATTGCCTGGGTCGATTTGAATAACAGGTGTCTGGCATTTACAGATATTGATTTTGATAATCTTAAAAGTCAGAACCGTGCGACATCTGTCAATGTAAATTCACAACTCGATAAATGGAGCGGAGGTTTTTATTTTCGTTCCGGAGATACGGTCATGCTATACGATAAAGAAGGCAATAAAACTGACCAGTTCAATATGGATGAAACGCTCAAAAACACCGTTGCAAGCCTGTGGAAGGGAAAAGCATCGGTGTGGTTGGGCGGATATCAGGGAACAGCCAATTTCGATATGTCGGGTCCGACACCTGTAATTCTGTCCGATTGGTACAAGCCTGAAGCGAGCAGTTGCCGTGAAGTGGCTTATTTCTATCTGTCGCCTGATGGAGAAAGAATCTATGTAAGTAATCTCGGACCTACTACAAGTCGTAATTATTTTCCTCATTCGTCATCTGACGGTGACGGCTTGAAAGAGCGGCAAACGACAGATGTCATCGAGGCGGGAGAAATCAGAGATGTTTCGCTTATCGAAGCTTCGGCCAAAAGTTCTGAGGCTAAAAAAGCTCAGGCGATGTATAACGATAAGGCGATGTATGGCGGCGTGACCCGTCTGGCGGAAGACCCTCTCGACCCTGACACCTATTATATTGGCAATGGTCAGGAAGGTCTGTATGTCGTGAAAGACAGAAAGGAGGTATGGAAATTTGATGTCGATAACGCTCCTTTTGAAAGTTATTGGGAGACACGAGTGTTCGATGTCAATTTCGACCCCGAAGGAAATTTGTGGGTCGCACACGCCCATATGACTGACGGTTATCCGGCTTATGTCATATTGCCTGCCGATAAATTGCGCAAGGGTTTTGATAAAATTACAAATTCTGACTGGGTTCTGCCTGATTTGAAAGATTTCTCGCCATTCAGTCAGGACTTTATAAGTCTCTTTTGCAAGAAAAGCAATTATGTTTTCTTCTTGAATGCAGGAAGTTTTGATGGTTTCTACATTCTTGATACAAAAGGTACATATGCCAATGTAAAGGATGACAGATGTTATCATATGAACATTCTTGTCGACCAGGACGGCAACTCTTTGCAGCCTCAGTATTATTACGCTCTTGCCGAAGACAGCCGGGGACGGGTATGGATTGGTTCGAAACAAGGTATATTCTACATTGATGCCACCTCAGGCATCGATGACCATACGACTGTAATCCGTCCTAAAGTTCCGCGCAACGATGGAACCAATTATGCTGATTTCCTTCTCGATTCTGACCAGATTAACTCGATAGCCGTCGACCCTTCCGATAGAAAATGGATAGCGACCGATGCTTCCGGTGTCTACCTCGTAAGTCAGGACGGAGACAGAATCATCTATCATTTTGATTCATCAAATTCACCTTTGCCGACCAATCGTGTTACGGCAGTTGCATGCGACCCTCACAGCAATATGGTCTACTTCGGCACGACCGAAGGCATTCTGTCATATAAAGGAGATTCTGCTCCTGCAAAGGATGATTTCAGTGAAGTGTATGCCTATCCTAATCCTGTACGCCCTGACTACACAGGCTGGATAACAATCGCTGGTCTGATGGACGGTTCATTGGTTAAAATAACTGATTCCGCTGGTAATGTCATCTATCAGGGTCGTTCGGAAGGAGGAATGCTCTCATGGGACGGCTGTAATAATGCCGGCGAGCGTGTAAGGACAGGAATATATTATGTCTATGCCTCTTCAGGCGGCAACGGTCAAAGTTCGTCAGGAGCGGTTACTAAGATTATGGTTGTAAAATAATTGTTGAAAAATGAGTTCGAGTTTAAAATATACAGATGAAAAAGATAAAAGCTATGGTCTTACCGGCATGGCTATATCAATGATAGTTCTCGACGGAGAAGAATATCTTAGCGGAATGTCTATTGACGCTCCTGTCGGCGAAGGAGTCGAACTGTCACAGGATTTTTATTTCATCGGCAATCCGCGTCTGTCGGCAAAAATAGCATGGAATGAGATTCTCAAGCATTTTCAGCTTTCTGCTGGAATGGTCATATCCAATGTTATGTGTCGCAGTTATGTCCAGCACAGACGTAAACTCAGCTCCGAACTCGTTGCCATTCTGAAAGATTTGGTAAGGGCAGAGGCGAAGGAAAACTGCTCGCTCGACGAAGATGAGAGCGATATGATTTTCGAGAAGTCATTGAATTATTTCGACAGAATTTTCTCTTATGCGCGCGTTCATGAAATCGCCCACGAATTCGCATCGGCAATAGTTAAACAGCGCAGCATGAGCGCTCAGGAAATCATTGAGCAGCTCCGTCAGCTTTCGATGTTATAAAACCATTGCCGACGGCTGATTGTTATTTTAATAACTAAATAAACAGAATTATGGAAACTAACGATAACAAACAGCTCGTCAGCGATTTTGAAGAAAAGGTAAGAAAAGATTTAACAGAGTTTCTGCAGAAGAAAGAGGCTTTGGACGCTCATGTGCCCGAATGTCCCGACGTAGAGGAACGATGGGGTGAAATAGCCCGCGCATATTTGCCCGACGGAGCGAGAGAATTTCAGCAGTATCCTGTTGTGTCATTAGGCTGGATGATGCTTATCGGCATGACGATGTCCTATTACTGGGACACCGACTGGGAGAAATACTCCAAAATGAAAAATCTCTATGAGGATTTGCGCGACCGCAAGGGATATGACAACATGGACGAAGCGGTTGTCGAAGACGTGCTCGGCTACAAAGGCGAACCTGCAGAGAAGGTTACGGAGCTTGTCGCAGAATGTGCTTCGCGCGTCTACAGCTTACTCAACCACGAACATGTCGAACCCGGCACTGAAGCCGCACTCGGCTGCTACATCGCCGCTTTACATCAGCTTTACCTTGCCGGAATGGCAATGGAACTTAACGCTCTCGGCTATCACATGACCCCGCTGAGCAACAACTGACAGACATTATAATATTTTTAAGGGCGGTGGGCGCAATGGCGGTCACCGCCCTTTTTTCATTAAACCCCTTATAATTCGCTGAATATTATTATCTTTGCAATAGTAAACCTGAAAAAGACTAATTCTAATATATTATAGCGTTTATGCTGAAAAGAATTCGACAAATTCTCGCTGTTGTCAGTATTGTGCTGATAACTCTGCTGTTTTTGGATTTTACCGGGACGGTCCACAAGTGGTTCGGCTGGCTGGCTAAAATTCAGTTTCTTCCGGCCTTGCTGGCAATGAATGTCGCCGTAATAGTCGGACTTATTATTCTGACTCTTGTTTTCGGACGTCTCTATTGCTCTGTCATATGTCCTCTCGGCATAATGCAGGACGGATTTGCATGGTTCGGAAAAAAAGCCCGCAAGAACAGATACACTTACTCCGCTCCAAAGAACATACTGCGCTACACCTTGCTCGGCGTTATGGCCATCGCCATTGTCGCAGGCATCAGTTGGCTCGTGGCGCTTCTTGCTCCTTACAGTGCCTACGGTCGCATCGCGCAGAGTCTTTTAGCTCCGGTATGGGCATGGTTTAACAATCTTTTTGCTTCTTGGGCAGAGGCTCACGAGAGTTATGCCTTCTATTCGGTCGATATATGGCTGCGGGGGGCGACAACCCTTATTGTCGCGGTCGTTACGCTCGTCGTTCTCGCCGTGCTTGCATGGCGTAACGGACGAACTTACTGCAACACCATCTGCCCGGTCGGCACTGTGTTAGGCTTTTTCTCGCGCTTCTCGCTGCTGAAACCGGTAATCGACACTTCGAAATGCAACGGTTGCGGACTCTGCGCGCGCAACTGCAAAGCTTCATGCATCAACAGCAAGGAGCACACGATTGACTATTCGCGCTGCGTTGCATGCTTCGACTGCATAAACAAATGTCACAAAGGCGCGATTTCATATACCCGTCGCCGCTCTGCCGCCGCTACTGATAACATAGCTGACGCTTCATCCCGAAGAGCATTCCTGAGCGTCACCGCTACGATTGCTGCTACTGCCGCTCTCCGCGCTCAGGAAAAAACTGTCGACGGTGGTCTTGCGGCTATCGAAGATAAAAAGATACCTGAGCGCAAGACGAAAATCGTGCCGCCCGGCGCACGCAGCATCAGAAATCTCGAATCTCACTGCACCGCCTGTCAGCTGTGCGTCGCCGCATGCCCTAACGGAGTGCTGCGACCGTCAACAGAGTTAGACTCGCTGATGCAGCCCGAATCGTCGTACGAGCGCGGCTACTGCCGTCCTGAATGTGTCCGCTGCTCCGAAGTTTGTCCCGCAGGCGCAATCCGTCCGATAACCGTCGCCGACAAATCTTCGGTTCAGATTGGTCATGCTGTCTGGGTGCGCTACAACTGCATACCGCTGACCGACGGCGTCGAATGCGGCAACTGTGCGCGTCACTGCCCCGTCGGTGCAATCACGATGGTTCCGTCAGACGCTGATGACGATAACTCTCTGAAAATCCCAGTTGTCAACACCGAGCGTTGCATCGGCTGCGGAGCATGCGAAAATCTCTGCCCGTCGCGTCCGTTCAGCGCAATCTATGTCGAAGGGCATGAAGTTCACCGCGTAATTTAATTGAAGTCATGAAGAAAAACAATATATCCCGTCGCGATTTCATCCGCCGTCTCGGCATCGGAGCAAGTGTCACCGGACTCGCTCTGGCAGGATGCGACAACGCCGCCAAGAAAGCCGCACAGTCTGAAAATTCTCTTTCCGAGACCTCCGACGATAAAATGACTTATCGTGTCAATCCCAAGACCGGAGAAAAAGTCTCCATACTCGGCTATGGCTGTATGAGATGGCCCGTTATTCCCGGCAAAGAAGAAGGTCAGGATGAAATAGACCAGGAAACTGTAAACAGGCTTGTCGACACGGCTTTAGCAAACGGCGTCAACTATTTCGACACATCGCCAGCCTACTGCAAGGGTCGCTCCGAACGTGCCACCGGCATCGCTCTTGCCCGTCACCCGCGCGACTCTTATTTCATCGCCACCAAAATGTCGAATTTCGCGCCACAGACCTGGAACCGCGAGGCATCGATAAATATCTACCGTAATTCGCTCAAGGAATTGCAGACCGACTATATCGATTATATGCTTCTCCATTCAATAGGGTCGGGTAACGGCATGGATGATTTCAAGGCGCGCTATATCGACAACGGCATACTCGATTTTCTTGTCGCCGAACGCGAAGCAGGGCGCATTAAAAATCTCGGCTTCTCCTATCACGGTGATATCACGGTCTTTGACTGGGCGCTCGCCAACCACGACAAATACAAATGGGACTTCGTGCAGATACAGCTCAACTACCTCGACTGGAAACACGCCAAAGAGCTTAACCCGCGCAACACCGACGGAGAATATCTCTACGGCGAACTGGAAAAACGCGGCATTCCCGCCATAATCATGGAACCGCTGCTCGGCGGCCGCCTCTCTAACGTTCCTGACCATATCGCAGTCAGACTGAAGCAGCGCGAGCCGGAGAAGAGCGTAGCATCATGGGCTTTCCGCTATGCTGGAACCCACCCCGGAGTGCTTACGGTGCTGAGCGGTATGACCTACATGGAGCATCTACTCGACAATCTCAATACTTACAGTCCGCTCGTGCCGCTCAACGACGATGAAATTCAGTTCCTCTATGACACCGCTGACCTGATGGTGCAGTATCCGACCGTAGCGTGCAACGACTGCAAATACTGTATGCCATGTCCTTACGGCATCGATATTCCCGCCATACTTCTCCACTACAACAAGTGTGTAAATCAAGGCAATATTGCAGAGAATACGCAGTCTGAGAATTATGCAGAAGCCCGTCGCGCATTTCTCGTCGGTTATGACCGCTCCGTGCCTAAACTCCGTCAGGCAAGCCACTGCATAGGCTGCAACCAATGTTCGCCCCACTGCCCCCAGTCAATCGACATACCGAAGGAACTCCACCGCATCGACCGCTACGTCGAGTCACTCAAACAGCACCCGACAGCGTAAAGACATATTCCGCGTCTTTGATAGTAAAATAATTGCGACAATGAAACAGTTATACGATGAAAAATGGATCGTGCTGATGTTTTTTGGAGCAACATCCTTTTTTACTTTCGTCACCCTTTTCGCGGGAGCCTCAGCTATAGTCAACAGATTTCTACTCATTATGAATATATTGCTTATTATAATGCAGTTAGCGAATGTAGTCTTTGCTTTCAGGAGTAGTGATAAAGGAATAGGAGTTGCTTTGATTTTATGTTTTATCTTGAGTATAGCTTTGATGTGGGCAATGTATCTCTGGGGTTGGAATTACACTGTTAAAGCTTTAAC
>CAMWNF010000042.1 GCA_947175535.1 uncultured Bacteroidales bacterium | reverse complement strand
TACGGGTGCGATGATGATGCCGATTGCCATAGCGTAGTTAGATAGTTTGGCGTTGAGCACAAACTGATAGCCGCTGAATAGTTTGGCAAGGGCAAGGGCAGTCGCGAATTTTGCAAATTCGGCGGGCTGCAGACTCATAGCTCCGAACGATATCCACGAGCGAGAGCCTTTGATGTCGTGGGCGAGGAAGGGTGTGATGAGCAGAAGGACGAGGACGACGATATAGACCGGATAGGCGTAGGTCTCGTACATGCGCGCATTAATCAGAAGAATTACAAATCCGAGGGCGAACGCCAGCCCAATCCAACGTATCTGTTTGCCTGAAAATTCGCTACCTGAAAAAAGGCTCGCCTCGTCGAAATCATAGCTGGCGGCATATATGCTGAACACTCCGCATATGACCATGGCGACATAGATTAGGACTGTGAACCAATCTATGTTACGCAAAATAGAGGATGTCTCACTTCTTCGGATTTGCATAATCTATCCGGGCGTTAAGCATTTGTTCTTCCATATATTTTCGGTCGGGAGCAATCTCGCCTTTGAGATATTTTTCCATCACGAGGCTGCCGATGGGTACACCGTAGGTCGCGCCCCATCCGCCATTTTCGATGTAGACTGCGATGGCAATCTGCGGATTATGATAGGGTGCGAAGCCCATGAACGCAGAGTGGTCGTGACCATGGGGGTTTTGGGCTGTGCCTGTCTTGCCACAGACCTCTATGTCGGGCAGAGCGGCGCGACGGCATGTGCCACCCGTAACCGCCATGCGCATGCCTTCGGCGACGTGGTCATACCACTTGGAGTCGACTGTCGGATAGCGGCGGTCGAGATATTCATCAGGCATGACTGTGTCCTGAATCTGTTTTACCACATGAGGGGTGACAAACCATCCGCGGTTAGCGATGGTCGCACCGAGGTTAGCTATCTGCAGAGGGCTTGCGAGAATCTCGCCCTGGCCGATAGAGACGGAAATGATAGTGTTTGCGCTCCAACGTCCTTCGTGGTAGAATTTATCGTAGAATTTGGCGTTGGAGACGAAACCTCGGTTCTCACCGGGAAGGTCGACGCCGAGACGGTAACCGTAGCCCATGGATACGAGATGCTTTTTCCACACTTCGAAGGCTTCGGCTGACGAGCCGTACTTTGAACGTCGGTCAATCATAGCCTTGAAACCCCAGCAGAAGAATGCGTTGCAAGAGGTCTGAAGCGCGGGTTTAAGAGGAATGGGGGAGCCGTGGGCGTGACATCCTACGCGCAGACCGCCGTTGATATAGCCGCCGTGGCATGGGAAGGCAGTGTTCAGGTCGATGATGCCTTCCTGTAGGAAAATCAGTCCTTGAGTCGGCTTGAAAGTCGAACCAGGAGGATAGGCTGCCATGAATGCACGGTCATAGAGAGGCCAGCTTTCGTCCTGGAGCAGTGCTTTGTAGTTGGCACCACGTTCGCGACCCACAAGCAGACGCGGGTCATAGGTCGGGTTGGAAGCCATGCAGAGTATCTCTCCGGTTGCAGGTTCGATTGCGACAATCGCGCCGCGTTTGCCGACGAGAAGCGACTCGGCATACTCCTGAAGCTTTATGTCGAGACTTAGTTTGAGGTCACGGCCTGAAATCGGTTCGATGTCGCGGGCACCGTCCTCGTAGCGACCCTGGATGCGTCCGCGCGCGTCGCGTATAAGGATTTCGAATCCTTTCTGACCGCGGAGATAAGGTTCGTAGCTTTTCTCTACGCCGAGGTCGCCGGTGTAGTCACCGGGAGCGTAATAATCGTCATTCTCTATGTCTTTCGCAGACACTTCGCGTATGTTGCCCAGGACATTTGCTGCTGTGGAGTGATTGTACTGGCGCAGGATGCGTTTCTGGATGAAGAAGCCGGGGAAACGGTATAGCTTTTCCTGCAACCGACCGTAGTCCTGAGACGAAAGCTGGGAGATTAGCTTCTGGGGTGTGTAGGACGAGTAGCCCGGGTTTAGACGCTTGTCACGCATGTCCTCGAAGCGTTTGACGAGCTGTTCGGGAGTGATGTTGATGGTCCGGCAGAAGTCTACTGTGTCGAAAGGCTGCACATCGCGTGGTATCAGCATCACGTCGTAGGCTGGCTGGTTGTAGACGACAAGTTCGCCGTTGCGGTCGTAGATAAGACCGCGCGACGGGTATACCGTCTTCTTGAGAAAGGCGTTGGAGTCGGCTGAGGCTTTATAACGGCTGTCCTGAATCTGCAGGTTGAACAGGCGTATCAGGTAAATCAGCGCTATAATGACAATAAAGCCGCCGATGACATATTTTCGTTTTTCTAAATTGTAGTTTTTTCTCACGACCGTTTAAAGGAGAGGCTGTCGATTGCGTAGATAATAATGAACGAGAATATTGTACTGAAAATTGTGCGCATCAACATCAGTCGGAAGTTAAAAAACTGGAAAGCTTCGATGGCGAAGAGCATGAAGCAGTAGATGAACACCATCGTAAGCATATATTTGAAGTATGCCGCCGAACCCATTGTCGCTATGGATGGTCGCATGCCCATAAGGTCATCGTCAAACGACATGTAGAGATGGTAGACGGGTTTGCGTACGAATGCGAGGGTTGTGCAGGCGAGGGCGTTCATGCCGGGAGTATCTGAGAAGATGTCAACCGCCAATCCGGTGACGAAACCGATAGTGATTGACCAGTTGGTGCTTAAAGTGACAGGCAGACTGATGATAAGATAGATGAATACCAGCGGCAGGGCTACATTGAACAGTATCAGGTTATTGAATATGACAGCCTGCGCCGGCACGAGTACCAGAAAAAGAGCGATTAATATTATGACTGTCTTGTTCATCAGTAGCCTCTCTTTTTATCGGAATCGGCGTCGGTCTGTTCGACCGCTGCGATTTCCTCGCTGTAGTTGTTCATAACAATTTGGACGTTGCCGAGTGCTGTGAAGTCGGCGAACAGTCTCACCTTCAATGTGAAGAAATTTTCGTTGTGGTTTCTGCCGTCGTCAAGTATTACGCCGACAGGTAGTCCTGAAGGGAAAACGGCTGAATAGCCGCTTGTCACTACGGTGTCGCCGGGGGTGAATACGGTGTGGCGCGGGAGTTCCTCAAGCAGAGCCATCGTCGGGTCGTTGCCGTCCCATATGAGCGAGCCGAAGTGGTCGCTGTTTTTAATTTTGCAGGAAAGACGCAGGTTTGGGTTGAGGAGCGATATGACACGGGCACTGTGCGGACCCACTCCGCTGACGATGCCGATTACACCGTTCTGGTCGATGACTCCGAGTTCGGGCTTCACGCCGTCGGCAGAGCCTTTGTCGAGCGTGAGGTAGTTGAACGGTCGTGAGATGCTGTTGTTTATGACGTGTGCGACGATGAAGTCGAAGTGGTCGATGTCTCGACCTGTGGCGAGCGTATCGTTAAATTCGGCTTCGGCATATCGCTGCAGTTGCTCGCGCAGATTGATGACTTCTTTTTCGAGCGACGCGTTGCGTCGGTTGAGGTCTTCGTTGATTTCGCGCAGGTTGAAATATGAAGTTACGTTGTTGCTGACTTCATAGACAGCCGATGTCACCGAATTTGCCGACGTCAGCAACACATGGTGCTGATAGGGGTTGCCTTGAAACAACAACATGCAGCTTGCCACGACGAAAAAGGCGTAGACAAACCACTTGCTGTTGCGTATGAAGAAGTCGAATAATTCGCGCACGGGTTTACATCACGGGGCGTTTAGCGGATTAGGAACGAGAATTTGGAGATGTTCTTGAGAGCTACGTTTGTGCCACGCGCCACTGCGAGCAGCGGGTCTTCCGCAATGTGGAACTGGATGCCGATTTTGTCGGTCAGACGTTTGTCAAGACCGCGGAGCATGGCACCGCCGCCGGCGAGATAGATGCCGTTGCGGACGATATCGGCGTAGAGTTCGGGAGGAGTCTGTTCGAGCGCGCCGAGCACAGCGGCTTCGATTTTCGAGATGGTTTTCTCGATGCAATGGCTGATTTCCTGATATGTCACAAGGACTTCCATCGGGAGGGCGGTCATCACGTTAGGTCCGTGGACGACGAAGTCTTCCGGCGGATTATCGAGTTCGGTGAGGGCAGAGCCGACGTTCATCTTTATCTGTTCGGCTGTGCGTACGCCGACTTTGATGTTGTGGGCGCGGCGCATATGGTTCTGGATGTCCTCCGTGAGGTCGTCGCCCGCTATCTGGATGCTCTTGTTGCTGACGATGCCGCCGAGCGAAATCACGGCGATTTCAGTTGTGCCGCCGCCTATGTCGACAATCATGTTGCCTTCGGGCGCCTCGACGTCGATGCCGATGCCGAGAGCGGCAGCCATAGGTTCATAAATCATATAGACGTCGCGACCGTCGGCATGCTCCGAAGAGTCGCGCACGGCGCGTATCTCGACTTCGGTCGAGCCTGAAGGAATGCCGACCACCATGCGGAGCGAAGGCGAGAACCAGCCGTTCTTAGAGCTGGCTTTCTTGACGAGTCCGCGTATCATAAGTTCGGCGGCGTTGAAGTCTGCGATGACACCTTTGCGCAGGGGACGTACGGTGCGGATGCCTGTCGGGCTCTTGCCTTCCATGAGGTGAGCTTCCGTGCCGACGGCAATCAGTTTTTCAGTGCGGTTGTCGAGGGCAACGATAGAGGGTTCGTTGATGACAATCTTGTCGTTGTGATAGATAATCGTGTTGGCGGTGCCGAGGTCGATTGCTATCTCTTTAGTCAGAGAGAAAAGTCTCATTTGTGTCAGTTAATGAAATGGGGTGAGAGATTTTTTTGAAAATAAACTGGGAGCCGACGATTAGTGCTTGAAGTGGCGGAAGCCGGTCATTACCATCGTCATGCCGTTGGCTTTGCAATAGTCGACCGAGTCGGTGTCGCGGATAGAGCCGCCAGGCTGTATGACAGATGTCACACCGGCGTTGTGAGCTATCTCGACGCAGTCGGCGAAGGGGAAGAACGCGTCGGAAGCCATTGCAGCTCCGTTAAGGTCGAGGTCGAATGATTTCGCTTTGTCGATAGCATGGCGGAGAGCGTCGACGCGTGAGGTCTGACCGACACCGCTGCCGAGGAGCATGCGGTTATGGGCGAGGACGATTGCGTTGCTCTTCGAGTGCTTGACGATTTTGTTGGCGAAAAGCATGTCGGCTATCTGTTCGTCGGTCAGTGAGTCGCCTGCGACGAGTTTGAGGTCGTCGGGAGTCTCAGCCTTGGTGTCACGCTGCTGCATGAGCGCGCCGTTGAGGATGGTGCGGACGGTGTGGGTCGACTTGAGCGACTCTTTCTGAACGAGGATAATGCGGTTTTTCTTCTGCTGAAGTATGGTCAGGGCGTCGTCGCTGTAAGCGGGAGCGATGATGACTTCGAAGAAGATTTTGCTGATTTCTTCAGCGGCTGCAGCGTCGACAGGGCGGTTGGTGATGATTACGCCGCCGAATGCCGAGACGGGGTCGCCGGCGAGAGCATCGCGCCATGCTTCGAGGACAGTGCCGCGCGAAGCGAGACCGCAGGCGTTGTTGTGCTTGAGGACGGCAACGGTCGTTTCGTCAAATTCTTCGATGAGCGAAACGGCTGCATCGATGTCGAGGAGGTTGTTGTAGGAAATGTCCTTGCCGTGGAGCTGGTCGAACATGGCATTGAAGTCGCCGAAGAAGAAGCCTTCCTGATGGGGGTTCTCGCCATAGCGCATGGGTTTTGAGCCGTCGATGGCGAGACGCAGACCCGAGGGAGCTGCGGGAGCGCATGCGGTCTTGTCGAAGTAGTTGAAGATTGCGCTGTCGTAGTATGACGATACGCCGAAAGCCTCCTTAGCGAGGATGAGACGCTCTTCGGGAGTCGATGACGCACCGTGAGCGTCGAGCATGCCCGCGAGAATGGGATACTGTTTCTTCGAAGCGACGATAACGACGTCTTTGTAATTCTTTGCAGCTGCGCGGATGAGCGAAATGCCGCCTATATCGATTTTTTCAATTATGTCCTGAAGGGGTGCGCCTGAGGCTACGGTTGCCTCGAAGGGATAGAGGTCGACAATCACGAGGTCAATTGCGGGGATTTCATATTTTGCAATCTGTTCGCGGTCGGTTTCGTTGTCGCGACGGGTCAGAATGCCGCCGAACACTTTGGGATGAAGGGTCTTGACCCGACCACCGAGAATTGAGGGGTAGCCGGTGAGGTCTTCAACGGCGTCGCATGGCATGCCGAGCGACTCGATGAAGGCGCGTGTGCCGCCTGTCGAAAGGAATTTTACGCCGTCGGCGTGAAGTTTACGAAGGATTTCATCAAGTCCGTCTTTGTGGTAGACGGATACCAAAGCTGTGCGGATAGGTTTGATTTCTGACATAATTGAGTTGGGATTGACATTTTGAAGCGCAAATTTACTAATAATTCTCCGCTTATGTGATGTCAATTCTCAAATATTTCAGTATCTACCGTCAAATTTTTTAATTCGTGCGAATGATGAAGTAAAGAAGGGTCGGAGTTCCTGTCATCACCGCTCGTTAAGATTGTATAAACGCTCTTAGTCCTCGGATATTCCCGAGGGCTAAGAGGAGATATGTTTTTTTAGTTTAGTTTTTGGTGTATAGCGAAAATTCACAGCCGTATTCTTCAACGAGTTTATTGTCGAGTTCGTCTGCTTTTTCTGCAAGACCGACGATATTATCTAAAATCCTTTCGGAAGATTCGGCTGTAATGTCGGCAAGATGAATGCGGTAGCAAAGATAAATCTGTCGACCGTCAACACCCATTTTATAGGGGTAGAAGTCTGTGTCAAGCATGAAGTCAAGCACTTTCTCAACATTTTTCTTCGGCAGCAGATTAATCGGTGACACTGCAAAAAGATAGTTACGGTCGTAAACAAAAAGTCTTATTTCGGAACTTCCACGATGGAAGACCCAAGCATTGTGACCACTACGGGCGAGAACAGGATTAATACCCATCCGGGCAATTGCGCTTTCGCAGAATTGACCGAGCGGAGACATCTCGTGGGTTGCTAATACGCTTTCATCAATGTGAGCACCACAAGAGGGACAATATTCCTCATCCCCGCATATCAGTTCGTCGCAGCTGTCACACTGCACATGAAATTCGTTTCGGTCGAGGTCATCTATCGCGCCGAGTAATTGCTTCAGAGCTTCGACCCTTACGCCGAATCCTATGTTATCGGCGGAAGAATCGGCAAATTTACTAACTGTCACGCCGATAACTTCGCCCTTGTCGTTGACGATTGGACCGCCGGAGTTACCCGGATTAACAGGCGCATCGACTTGAATATAGTATTTGCCGCCCATAAGTTGTCGCGGCGAAGACAGTGAACCTTCGGTAATGGTGAAAGGCATACCGAATGGATATCCGGCGACGCGGACTTTCGAACCGATTGCAGGGTCTTCTTCTCCTGCAACAGGGAAGTCGGGAAGATTGCTGAAATCAGCGTCGACAGCGAGGAGTGCCAAATCAAGTTCGGGATTGACAACCACAACGCGCGCTTCGTAAGGATTACGGTCGTTATCGTGGATGGCAACAGTGCGATATCCTTTAACAACGTGATAGTTGGTGACGAATATATCGTAAGGCTTTAGGTAGAAGCAACTGCCAGAACCGTCGGCATGGGTGACTTTATATATCAGTTTATTTATATCAGGAGTCATAAGTGGAAAAATGTATGGTTAAAATTAATCTTAGATTGAAGATTGTCGATGGTTCAGGAGCCAAGGGAACTCAGCATTAACATCTGGAGTTCTGTTGCAAGGCGCATATATTCCGCCACGTTTCCGGCTTTGAGAGCCTCGTCCATCTGACGTTGTATTTCAGCGATTTTTTCGCCGCTCATGGCTTCTGCCAATTTCTGATGGGCGGCAACGACGTTGGCGTGCGCTTGGGCAAGTGTTTCTTCGTCCTCCGCCTCATCATCTTCGTTTTCGTCCTCCTCGTCCTGAGATTCAATATCTCCTTCGATTATTTTGTCAAGTGCGTTATTAAGGATTTCAGCAGCTTCCTTAATAGGTAGGTCTGCACTTTCACGCAGCGCGGTGATTATATGATATTCAAGCAGCAGAGGGATGTTGTTTTCAAACAACAACTGATAGAAAGAGAAGAAAATTCTCACCACAACCTGATCAAAGTCTCTTTTCTCCATGGCTTCGCAGGTGTCGTCGTGGAGAGATTCGAAGTCTTCCTGCACGCTTTGAAGAGATGCAAAGCGTTTCAGAGATACCATCATTTCAACCGAGTAAAGGTCTTTCGCCAATTCTTTCTTAGACATTCCCAGTAATTTATTGAGGAAATTAGTGCCACGAGAAATGAGTTCTTCAAGCGGTCGCTCATCATGCATGGCGTCTATCGCTTTCTCTATTTCGTTGATAAGTTGCCCCTGAGGATTGGCGAAGAAACAGAACTGGTAGATGGCACCGCTTATAATTGTCCATGCGTAGATATAGCGGCGTTGCGAACAATATTCGGCTGCTGCATCAAGAGCGAGATGTCCTACCGTCCTTAGGTTTTTGTAGACGTTGTCAACCTGTTCTTCTGTAAATGGCTCGACCTTGGGTGTATAGCATCGTTCGGCATTGAAACGAGTACACAACTCATCGTCATATTTGTCTCCTACAGCGCAGATGTTGTGGATTATCGAATGGATTTTGTGAGGGTGGGTGTCAGTTATTGGGCATGAATATTCCATCTTAAGGTAGTCGCCATCCTTTACAAAACGTGCGAGCATAAGATTTTCGATATTCATTTCTGCAATCTGACGAAGCATAGCCACACGTCCCTTTTCGGGCAGACGGAGGAAATCAGCCGAGATATGGAGAGCTTCAGGCTTGATATAAATGTTTACAACAATCGAACCGTGGGGTATTGAGAATGATGTGCCGTCAGAATTACCGTACCGTTCGCGAAAATCACCGTCAAGCGCATCAATAAGCAAATGGAGCGATTTGACATAATCGTGGTTTTCGAAAGCTTCGACTGCTTCGTCCATTATTTCTCCATCGGTGTATACAAGTTCCGATGTTGAAGCGGGCGGTATATATGGAAATGACTTCTTCATTTTTTAGTAAGGTTAAAAATGTGATTATCTATTGTTTTAATTGGTCTTATTTGTTGTAGAAGGCGAGAATGCGGCGGCGGAGGATGGATTCGTATTTAGCCTGGACTGCTTCTGCGGTGGCGCGGACGTAGTTTGAACGGGCTTGTTCGTATTCGGTGGCATTAGCGCGACCGAAGTCATACTTCTGCTGCATGGCTTCGAAAGCCTGACGGGTAGCGTCGGCTGAGATTTCGGCAGAACGTAGTTTTTCGGTTGCACCCTTTGCCTGATAATATGCCTGTTGGATGGTTTTGTAGAGGTTGCGTTCGGTGGTCTCGTACTGAAGGCGGGCGTTGAGATGCTGTATCTTTGCACGTCTTACTCCGTTGCGCGACGAGAAGGCGTCGAAAAGCGGAATTGACAGCGAGAAGCCGAGCGATTTGTTGAAGTTGTGGTTCATCTGACGGGCAAACGACTCGGAAGTGATGCCGCTGACAGTATAGTAGTTGCTGCCTATGCCGGCGTTGAACGAGAGGTTGGGCAGATATGACGAGCGTGCAAGCGATATGTTGCGGTCGGCGGCTTCGATGCGACGGCGAGCGGCGAGAACCGAGTGGTTCGATTCAAGAGCACGGTTATATACTTCGTCGGGCGAATAGAGTGTCATTCCGTCATCCTCTACCGGGGCGATGTCAAAGCCGTCGATGTCGGGGAGTTCGAGCAACTGGGCGAGGTCGACGAGCGCAAGGGTGCGATCGTTCTGAGCGTTGACGAGCGATAGGCGGTTCTGCGCAACCTGCGACTGCGCTTCGATAAGGTCGAGTTCGGGAATTTTTCCTGCCTCCAGCAGCTCTTCGCGGCGAGACTGCTCAACCAGGCCCAGACGGAGCTGTTCCTCGGCAACCTTACACATTTCTCCGGCATAAAGCACCTGAAGATAAGCGGAGATAACATTTAGGGTTATGTTGTCTTTTGCTGCCTCGAGGTCTTCGACCATCGCGCGGAGATTGGCTTGAGCATATTTTGTCTGTCTAACCGCCGAAAGACCTTGAAAGAGCGGGAGAGACATATTGACGCCCCAGCCGAAATTAGAGGTGTTACGGTCGGTATAGGTGTTATCGGCGGTCAGACCGCGGCCATAGCTCAGAGATTGTGAAGCGTATGCGCTTACATTCGGAAGATGGCGGTCTTTTGCGGCGGTTATGTCAAGTTCGCCCGACTTAATATCGATTTTACGTGACTTGACGGTCAGATTGTTGTCGAGTGCATAGTTTATGCAGCTGTCGAGAGTCCATGTTCCGGCTGCCGATGTCAGGGCGGTGCAGAGCACCATAGCGCTGATAATTGCTGTTTTCATAATTGCAGATATTTGAATTTATGACAGCATCGGATTATTTCTTATTTTCAGCACCGCGCAGACGGGCATCTGCTTCGATTCCGCTCTTGACTTCGATTTTGACGCCGTCGCCGAGACCGGTCGTTATAGCGGTGCGTTCGAATTTCTGAGGAATGGAGTCGGTCATGCAGTAGACAAACGTGCTGTCACCGGCAAACTCTACAACGCTTTCCGGGATGGTGAGGACGTCGTTGGCGCTGTTGAGTATCACGGTTGCATTTGCGCTGTAGCCCGCACGCAGCTGAACGTCGGGGTCGACTTCGATGGCGGCTTTGAGTTCGAAGGTGTTGGCGCCGCTTGATTCGTTGCCCTTCGGCGAGATGTATTCGATTACGGCGTGAGGCTCGATGTCGGGCATCGCTCCGACTGAAATGTTCATCGGCATGCCGACCGAAAGCTGACCGACTTCGGTTTCGTCGACATTGCCTTTGAAAATCAGTTTGGTCATGTCGGCGATGGTAGCAACGGTCGTGCCGTCGTTGAATGTGTTGGCTTGAATCACAGAGCTGCCGACCTTGACAGGCACGTCGAGCACGAGACCGTCGATAGTGGCGCGCACCATAGTGTTACTTTCCGATGCGTTGTAGCGAGACACACCGTTGCGGACGATGTCGAGAGCGTCTTCCGCACCCGTCAGGTCGCTTTTCGAGCGGTCATAGGTCGCCTGTGCGGTCTCAAATTCTTCGCGTGAAATCAGTTTGCGGTCGTAGAGCGTCTTTGCGCGTTCATATTTGTCGGTTGCGTCAACGAGAGCGATTTTAGCCTGTTCGACGCGGTTCTGAGCCGACGATAGCTGCGATGCGTCGGGGATTACCTTAATGCGGGCTATGATGTCGCCTTCGCGGACGGTCTGTCCGGCTTCGACTAGAATTTCAGAAATAATGCCTGAGATCTGAGGCTTGATGTCAATCTGGTCTCGCGGCTCGATTTTGCCTGTAAGCACGGTCGAGCGTTCAATCGACCCGATTTCGGGTGACACAATCTGATAGGTTACTTCTTTGGGCTGCGAGTTTTTGTAGAGGAACACGAATGTGCCGATGAAAACGGCTGCTACGATGACCCAGATGAGAATTTTGAAAAAGCGTTTCATATTTTTTAGATGTGTAGTTATTAGTTTCGTTATGAATTGTTTTTATTTGTCGCGCATTGCCTCGATTGGCTTGATACGCATGGCTTTGATTGCGGGAAGGGTGCCGGCGGCGGTGCCGAGAACAAGGAAGGTCAGCACTATGCCTATGGCTTGAGAGAATGTCAGGGTGAAGCCGGCTGAGCCAAGCACAGGGTCGGCGGTCTGACTGTCGACGACGGCGAGCACCAATGTGGCGAAGCAGACTCCGGCGAGCCCGGCGATTGACGTCAGCACAACGCCTTCGGATAGGATTTGAACGATGATGTCGCGGGGCTTCGCACCGATGGCGCGGCGGATGCCGATTTCCTGAGTGCGCTCCTTAACGATAATCCACATTATATTACCGATGCCGATGATGCCCGCCATAAGCGAACCTGCTCCGACGAAGAGAGCCAGCAGACTGACACCGAGAAAAAGATTGTCAATCATCTTGAACTCTTCGGATATATCCATGAACCACATCGCCTTATCATCGTCGGGCGAGATAGGGTGGTTCATACATATTGCGCGGCGAATCTGCGTTTTCAGATCCGACGGTGAGAGGCCGGGCGAAACGGTGTACATGAAAAAATTGACCTGATTGCCCCAGTTGTACGCCCTGCGGAATGTCGATGACGGTATGAGCAACGAGTCGTCATATCTGCCGCCTATCGACGCCATACTTGTCTGGCCGATGACGCCGACGACCATGAAATAGACGCCCTGTGCGCTGACAAATTTTCCAATGGGGTCTTCTGTCCCGAAAAGCTTTTCTGCGAGGTTCTTACCGATGAGCGCGACCTTGCGTGAGCCTGCCTCATCGCTTGAATTGAATACACGACCGGAATATACCACAGGAATTAGAATCTTCGAAAAATCGGGTTCGTAGCCCGTTATCTGAGCACTTGTTGATTTTGTGCCATAATTTATGGTGCCATAGTTCTGACAAATCGTAGTTGAGTACTCCAAGTCGGGAGTGATGCGTCTAATTACGTCAACATCGTTCTGGGTCATGGACCAGTGCATACCTTTGTTAAAGCCTTTGTAAGGGACAGACGTTTCGCCGGGAAAGATTGCTCCGAGATTGGTCGAGAAGCCGGAGAAATTGCGGCGCAGGGTGCCTTCGAGTCCGTGAGCACCACCCCAAAGCATGGCGAGCATGGCTGTACCCCAGAATATGCCGAACGCTGTCAGGAACGTGCGCGTTTTGTTGCGTGCGAGGGTGGCGCCGATTTCGCGCCAGTTCTCCATGTCGAAAATAGGATTTTTCATTTTGTCATCTCCTCCTTTCCGATTATTCGTCGCGCAAGGCTTCGACAGGTTTGACTTTGGTTGCTTTAAGAGCCGGGAACAGACCGGCGAGCGCTCCGGCTATGATAAGCACGAGAGTCACTTTCAGGGCTATGCTGAGATCGACGGTCGGATTGCCGAGCGGACTGTTGCCGGAGCCTCCGTTGCCGAAGAAGTGAGCGATTATCTGCATGACAATCATACCCATGACGATGCCGAGATAGCCGAAAATCGTCGTTATCGACACACTTTCGAGTATTATCTGCGTCAGGATGTTGCGGCGCTTAGCGCCGATTGCGCGGCGTATGCCGATTTCGTGGGTTCGCTCGCGCACCGAAACAAACATGATATTGCTCACGCCGACTATGCCCGACAGCATGGTGAAGATACCGATAATCCATACGGCGTAGTCGAGTATCTTCATGCCCTCTTTGTTCTGAAGATAATTAGTGAAGCGGTTCCACATCGGGGCAGCACTGCGGTCGGCAGGGTGGAAATCGTATATCTTGGCGAGTTCGCCGCGAATCGCGTCTTCAGCTTCAAGGGCAGTCTTCTCGTCGGACACGTTTTCGATATAGACATTCATCGACCAGATGCTGGGGTCGCCACCCGACAGCGCAACGGCAGTGTTAAACGGCACATAATTGTCGTCTTCGCCCCATTCGCGGTCGAAAAGACCGACTATAGTCCACGCGAGACCGAGCGATTTGACGCGCTGACCGATAACTTCTGTGGAGTCAGAGCCGAAAATGGTTTTGGCTGTCTTGCGGGATATGACCATGACCTTGCGGTTGTTGTTCATATCCGCCTGATTGATAAAGCGACCGGCATAGATTTTTATTCGCTGGTCGCGCTGGGATTCGGGTGCGATGCCCTCTATGCCGTTTGACACATAATCTTTAGGACCGGTCACTTTTGCCGAATCAATATAGTTATATGCACTCGCGTTGCCGATATATTTATTATTCGACTGATTGAGTTTGTCGACGGTCGATGCTTTGAGGCGTATTTGACGTCCCTCCTTGTAGCCTTTGTAGGGAATTGAGGTCATGCCACGCCACACCGACACACTGTTCAAGTTACGTTCGGAACTGTTGGCTTCGAATCCGCTCATCAGTCCTCGCGAGAGGCCGAGCAGGATGATGAGCATGAATATGCCCCATGCTACGGCAAAGCCCGTCAAACCGGTCCGCAGTTTGTTGTTGCGCATCGTCTGACCGATTTCGTTGATAAGATCGAACATGGCTCAGACGATGATTTGGGGTTGTTCGGCAATGACGGGTTCGTCGGGGACGATGCGACCGTCTGATATACGGATAATGCGGTTGGTAGCCGCACCGACACCGGGATCGTGGGTGACGATTACGATTGTCATGCCTTCGGCGTTGAGTTCGCGGAAGAGGTTCATTACGTCGTGAGACGTCGTTGAGTCAAGTGCGCCTGTCGGTTCGTCGGCGAGGATGATAGACGGGTTTGTGATAAGCGAACGTGCTATCGCCACGCGCTGTTTCTGACCGCCCGAAAGTTCGCCGGGTAGATGATGGGCGCGGTCGGCAAGACCCATGCGTTCGAGTTGCTCCATCGCGAGCATGTTGCGCTTGCGGCGCGACACTCCCTGATAAAAGAGAGGCAGGGCGACGTTTTCGACCGCGTTTTTGTAGCTTATGAGGTTGAACGACTGGAATACGAAACCGATCATGCGGTTGCGCAGCTCGGCGGCGCGGTTTTCGCTGAGATCCTTGATTAGGACGCCGTCGAGAAAGTATTCGCCGGAGTCATAGTTGTCGAGGATGCCGAGAATGTTGAGAAGGGTGGATTTTCCTGAACCCGATGCGCCCATGATGGCGACCAGTTCGCCGCGCTCTATGTCGAGGTTGATGTCTTTGAGGACGTGGAGCGGAACGACACCCGGATAGGTTTTGTTGATGTCTTTTAGCCGGATAATCATGATGAATAATGTTTTTAGTTAATTGTAGATTGTTTTTATAGAGTCTTGTTGTTTCGGCTGGCGCAAAGTTACAAATAATACGACAAATTGCAAAAATAAATTAAATCGGTGTTGCATACCGATTGCAAGTTATTAACTTTGCCGACGAAATATAAGAAATGATGAAGAAAATCTACGCGTTTTTCATATTGTTAGCCGCGTGTGTCACCGCGTTGGCTCAGAAAGAATTGCCGCTGCCGGATGTTCCTTCCGACCTGACCGTTCCGCGTCTGCGCGCCGAATATATTCTCTACCGCTTCTGGGACGCTATGGACTGGCGCGACACGACGCTGACCCGCGACGCGGAGTTCATGGAGCAGAACGCTGCCAATTTCTATAATCTCTTTCAGTTCACCGACAGTGCAGGAGTCGCTCGCGCAGCCCGTCGTATGCTTGACGGTGCAAAAACTGACCGCCGCGCCTATCGCGATGTTGCCGAAATCGCCGAACTTTATCTTTTTGAGCCTGAATCGCCTGTAGTCGACGAAGAAAGTTTCATCGTCGTTGCAGATTTGTTGCTGGGCGACGATATGCTTGATGAGTCCGACCGTCTGCGCATCGAAGATGCCCGCGCGGCAGCGATGCTTAACCGCATCGGACACGCAGCTACTGACTTTGAAATGATTACCAGAGAGGGTGACCACATTATGCTCAGCGAAGTTGCAAAACGTCACCCGGTCAATATTCTGATGTTCTATGACCCCGATTGTCACGACTGTGGCGAGCTTGAGCGATTTTTAGCCGATAGCGAGCTTGGCGATGCGGGGATTATAATGGTTTCTCCCTATGGTGAGCAGGACGGTCTTTGGGCGCGCCATGCGGCGACTATGCCCGAAGGATGGATTGTTGCGCGACCTATATCCGAAGAATTTGACGATGAAGGACTCTATGACATCCGCCTAACCCCGACCGTCTACCTCCTCGACTCCTCAGCAACCGTCCTCGCCAAACACCTCCGCCGCGAAAATATCCTGAAGTCTATAGACAAGCAGATTGCGTGTCATGGGGCTAAGGAGTAAGTTCTTGCCTCGTTATATAAAAGGATTAATGTGAATGCCGCAGGCATGATATTGTTGTTAACCGAGCATGACCGTAGGGAGTGCCCGGACGGACAGCGGAAACTCAAAAAAGAGTCGCGGAGCGATGAATTTGTCTGAATTATATTACTACCTTTACAAAAAAGCAAAATATGAGTAAAGTAGCCGCATACTATCACATTGTGTTCTGCACGAAAAGACGTGAGTTGACTATTCCTGCCCAATATAAAGAGGATGTTTACCGGTTTATTTGGAGAATAATAACCGACGCAAAGTGCCACCTTATAAGAATAGGAGGGATTCAGAACCACATTCATATATTGGTGGATCTTCATCCCAATATGACTTTATCTGGTCTTGTACAGTCAATTAAATCTTTATCAAGTGGCTGGATGAGAAGCGACAGCAGATTCGGAAATTTCGAGGGATGGGCGGCAGGATATTTTGCATGCACTATTTCTCCCGACGCCCGGCTCAGGATAATAGAGTATATAAAATCACAGGAGTTGCACCATCAAAGCCATCATATTGATGATGAGGTAAGATTTTTATACCGGGACGCGGACATTGACTATGACGAGCGCGACATGAGATAACCTTAGACTACATCGTCGCTCCGCGACTCATATATTATTGGATTGGCACTGTCCGGGCACTTCCCGCGGTCATGCCCGGTTAACCACAATATCATGCCTGCGGCATTACAATGTCAGACCTTTTTCTTGCTATTATACTTTTTATAATAGTGGCCGCCGATTAAACCACCAATTATTCCTGCCACAACGGGCAAATATGAGTACCAAGGTAGATTCATAACGTAAAGATTTTGATGTTTTTATATCAGACGCGAATTTATATAAAAAATTACATTTGAACTAAAAAAGAATCGATTAATCTTTCCAACCGCTCAGCCGACGAACATTCGGAAGTTTCAAAACGTTTTACTGACACGAAAAAATATCATTAAAACTACTATACAATGAGCAAGATATTAGTTGTGTCAGGTCATCCTGACTATAAAAGTTCGATGGCAAACCGCGCCATCCTTGATGAATTTCATCGTTTGGTTCCTGCAGCCGATATAGTTTATCTTGATGCGGAATATCCTGATTTTAATATTGATGTCGAGCGTGAGCAGTGCCGTTTGGTCGAGGCTGACACTGTTGTGTTCGACTTCCCGTTCTGGTGGTATAGCGCACCGTCGCTAATGCACCGCTATTTCGAACAGGTGCTCGCTCATGGCTTCGCCTACGGTTCGACCGGCACGGCTCTGCATGGTAAGAAAGTCATATTCTCTTTCACGGCAGGCGCACCAGAAGCAGCCTACACCCCCGAAGGTTACCAGCATTACACGATGGAGCAGTTCATTCCTCAGTTCCGCGCTCTCTCAAACCTCTGCGGTCTCGACTGGCAGGAGCCTGTGTGCAGTTTCGGCATGATGCTGCTTAACCCTGACGATAAGGCAGCGGCGGAGCGTTTCTATAGCGAAGCGAAAGACCACGCTCAGCGTCTTGCAGCGGCGGTCGCGAAGTAGGTCGACTTATGCTTCATCCAATACGCGGGCGATGCCGTTGCAGAAGTCTTTGGCATCTTTGAATTTGGCTTTGAAAGCATAGCTACCGGTGCGGTCAATATAAGCCCATCTTGATGTCGCGCCTGTTTTGACTCTTGCGAAGCCTTCGCAGAACGGTTCGGCGATGAAAAATGCCGGAGCAATGACCATTGTGCCGCTTTGGTCGATGTAGCCGTATTTATCGCCCTCTTTCGCCGGAGCGAGTCCATCGTTGAACAGGTTGAGCGGATGTTCCAAGTCAGGCTCGGGTGCGGGATTGCCGGTTTTGTCGATATAGCTCCACTTGCCGTCAGCCTTAACGCGTGCCACGCCGTCTGTGAAATTTCCGGCGACTTCGAATTTCGGCTCAATCACGTATGTGCCGGTCTTATCGATGTAACCGTATTTTTCGTCAAGCATTACAGCGGCAATATCATCGGAGAAATCGTTGGCGATGTCGAACTTAGGCTCAATAACACATTTACCGGCAGTGTCGATATAACCAAATTTATCATTAAGTTTTATCCGTGCCAGTCCGTAATGAAACTCGCCGAGAAATTCTGACTTCAGCTCTACGACAAAGTCACCCGCACGGTTGATATAGCCATATTTATCGCCGATTTCTACCATCGAAAGACCGTCGCGAAATTCCTCAGCTTTGTCAAAAAGCGGTTCAATCACATATTCCCCTTTCTTATTGATGAAGCCCCATTTGCCGTCAAGCATCACTCGGGCGATGCCGTCGTTAAAATTGTCGGCTGATTGAAATTTAGGTTCGATTACGTATGCGCCCGTCTGGTCGATATAGCCGCGAGCCCATTCGACTTTGACAACAGCGAGTCCGTCGTGAAAGTCCTGTGCCCCGTCGAACCGCGGCTCAATGATATACTTACCCTCCCGGTCAATATACCCCCACAATAACTTTTTCTCATTCTTCATATCATTTCATTGAAAATTGGTTACAACTCAAAATCATTCCTCCGCAAAGATAACCAAATAACTCCTATCACCAAATATTAATATGGATAATTGAGTGTGTCAGTTGTGTCGACAACCCCCTGCTACGCATTATTCAAGAAGGATAGTCAGTTCTAATTTATTGAATCATTTTCGGGATTTTGTTTGTGCTGGAGATAGTTTTGCCGTGCGGAGTAAGGGGTCGCGTTGGCGTAGCAGTATATGCAGCCGTGGGGGCAGGTATTGTATGCTCCGATGTCTTTTGAAGTTATGCATCCACAGAGAGGCCGCTGACCTTTATCTGTCTTTAATTGACTGATTCCATATTGTAAGTCCGGAGCAAGTTGGCATATTAAATCCGGGTTAATGCAGCGATTATGGCCTATTCCGAAATGTGATAAGTCAATCTTTTCAGCGCAAGTGGCTAATTCCAAGCCAAGATTCAATGCTGATAACCGATGTGCAAAATCAAGCATTTCATTTTCTGTCCATTCGCGATAATTTATACCGGCTGCAGAGAGATTTCTCCCGACCTTTTTATAGGTTGCGATATCAGCAAAACTGAATACGAGCTTTTCAACATATCCAGTCAATTGATTTGCAATATTTTCAATTTTGTGCAGTAAATTATTTACCGAAATTTTATCAGTAAGAATCAACGGGTCAAAACGCCAAACGACGGAGCCTTTGCCAAGAATATCAACAATCTGCTTGAATGTTGATATTCTGGTTGTTAACGGTGGTACATTCGGCTCAAGCCTTTCCGCATCATAATCATTCAGAGTGAATTGGAAATAACAGCCAATATTTCGCTGCTTTAATAGTGATAAGTATTGAATAATTGGTGCTGGATTTTTCGACCAGAAAACAATGAACCGAGTTCTCTCAAACGACACATAAGAATCCTTGCCACTGTAAGGATTACGCCATCTCACGTAACCATCCCGCAAACGTTCAAAGAACCACTGACTATAAAACGCCGGAATATCAGTAGCGCGGCTCGCCGACACAATCATCGGAGCCTGTGCCTCAGCAATTCTTCCATCTTTTAATGCCAGCGTTATCTTTTCCGTTTTCAATGACAAAAATTAATTCAAAGTATAGGTAAAAATTGAACTTACATATCGATGCAGAAGCGGTTAATCTATTGATTTACAAAAGAGTGGAAATCAAATCCGTACAAGCATCGTACATTTTCTCTGTTTGTAAGTTGTTAATCCACTGCGATTTAATACATTACAAGTCGCATTTGCCAAACTGACAACAGAAACTCACCGCAAAGATAACGATAAATCCCCGATTATCAAAGCAATATCCAAATTTTAACATTCCCGACCATGCGCCGCGCCGTACAAAATCAGTGAAAATGCGCTTGTCTCAATTCTCTCCTAACAATCACTCCGATTCTCTGATAAATCGGGTTATTCGCTCGTTGACGATACGGGTGTAGTTGCGTTTCGCTTTGTCTGGGAGGTAGCTTTGGGCAATGAGTTTTATTGCGCCATCGGGTAGGGAGGCGTACTTGTTGAGAATTTTATCCATACGTCTTTTTACCAAGCCAATCTTTGTGCCGAATCTTTCAAAGTCAAGACGGCAGGGATGACCGGTTCTTTCAAATACATC
>CAMWNF010000041.1 GCA_947175535.1 uncultured Bacteroidales bacterium | reverse complement strand
CCGTTCATAGCGTCGACCACGAATAGAATCACATCAGCCTGCTCGATGGCAAGCTCGACCTGTTTGTTAATCTCGCCTTCGAAAATATCATCGGAATTAACCACCCAACCGCCGGTGTCGACGATTGAAAACTCGCGTCCGTTCCAGTCGACCTTGCCGTACTGACGGTCGCGGGTCGTGCCGGCTGTCGGGTCTACGATTGCCGTGCGCGAGCGGGTTAATCGGTTGAATAACGTTGATTTGCCGACATTCGGCCGACCAACTATTGCTACGAGTTGACTCATAAATAAATCTCCTTATGTTGAAAACGGGCGTCAAACCGAAGTACGGGATTAACGCTCGTTTGCAAATTTAACTTAATTATTCGATATAACCAAACGAGCGAAGTTTGTTCTCGCGGTTGCGCCAATCTGACTCGACCTTGACAAAGAGTTCGAGATAAACGCTCTTTCCGAAGAAAGTCTCGATGTCCTTACGAGCCTCGATGCCGACTTTTTTAAGTCGCGAGCCGCCGTGACCGATGAGAATGCCTTTCTGGCTGTCGCGCTCGACATATATCACCGCCATGATGTGGATTGACTTTTCCTTTTCCTCGAATTTTTCAACAACAACTTCCGAGCTGTAAGGCACTTCCTTGTCGTAGTTGAGGAGGATTTTCTCGCGGATAATCTCAGTGACGAAGAAACGCGCGGGCTTGTCGGTCAACGCGTCCTTGCCAAAATAGGGGTCGGCAACGGGCAACAGCTCAACAATGCGGCTCATAAGATTGCTGACGTTGAAATGTTCTTTCGCCGAGGTCGGGAACACTTCGGCATTAGGCAGAAGCTCTTTCCAGCGGGCTACGATAGCATCAAGGTCGCCGTTATCCTTGAGCAGGTCAATCTTGTTGATAACCAGCAGCACGGGTATTTTCTCCTTTGCCACACGCGCGAGGAAGTCGGCATTCTTTGTCGGGTCTTCAACCACGTCGGTGACATAAAGCAGCACGTCGGCGTCGGTCAGAGCACCTTCGCTGAAGCTAAGCATACTCTCCTGAAGTTTGTACTTAGGCTGAAGCACACCGGGAGTGTCGGAAAACACAATCTGATATTCGGGCGTATTGACAATGCCCATTATACGGTGACGGGTGGTCTGCGCTTTAGAAGTTATGATACTAATGCGTTCACCCACAAGGTCGTTCATCAAAGTCGATTTGCCGACGTTAGGGTTACCTACTATGTTGACAAAGCCTGATTTATGTTCGTTAGTCATAATGTAATTGTTTTAGTGTTCCATATATAAACAAAAATAGCACCCGAAAAGATGCTATTAATGTTTATTTTTATTTCAAAAGGCTCAAATCAGAGATCCCACACGAGGTACATCGCACCCCAGGTGAAGCCTGCGCCGAACGCTGTCAGCACGAGTTTGTCGCCTTTTTTCAGTTTGTCGCGGTACTGGTCGAGACAGATGGGAATTGAAGCAGCCGATGTGTTGCCTGTGGTTTCAATATTGACAAGAACCTTTTCGAGAGGCACGCCCGCACGGTCTGCGACAGCCTCGATGATGCGCATGTTTGCCTGATGGGGAATGAGATATGCGATATCATCGACTGTCAGGTTGTTGCGCTTCATGATGTCGAGCGACGAGGTGAGCATGTCGGTCACAGCGTGTTTGTAGACCTGACGACCTTCCTGATAGAGGAAGTTTTCGCCGGCGTCGACTGTCTCGTGAGTGGTCGGCTTGACAGAACCGCCTGCCTTCATCAGCAGGTGGTCGCGACCGACGCCGTCGACATGGAGCACTGCATCAATCACACCTACACCCTCTTCAGTCGTAGGCTCAACCAACACTGCGGCAGCACCGTCGCCGAAAAGCGGACAGGTTGCGCGGTCCTGATAGTTGACCATCGACGACATTTTCTCAGCCGTAACTACAATGATTTTCTTATACATGCCCGAGCGGATATAGGCGGTGGCATCCTGAAGAGCCACGATAAATCCGGCACATGCAGCCTGAATGTCATAGCCGTAGGCATTCACAAGGTGACTGCCGTAAGCGATTACCGAAGCTGTAGACGGGAAACGGTAGTCGGGGTTTGAAGTTGCACAGATGATGAGGTCGATGTCTTCGGGTTTATCGCCTGTCGATTCGAGCAGACGTTCAACAGCCTTGATGCCGAGATATGACGAACCTTCGCCTTCGGCTTTGAGGATATGACGCTGCTTGATGCCGACGCGCGACATAATCCACTCGTCGTTGGTGTCGACCATCTGCGAGAGCATCTCGTTGTCGAGGATGTCGTCGGGAAGATAAGATGCGATTCCCGAAATACGTGCGTTGAGCATATTGTTAATTTTGACTTGACTTATTATTACGAAAAATGCTCCCTCGACCGCGTCTCCGCCGCAGTTGGCGGAGCGTCGGTTAAGAGAAGCGTTTGATTGGCTGAGCCGTGAGCCTTTCGACCGGCATCAAATCTCAGACAGCGGATTGTTAGACAGCTGCGTCTTTCTGGATAGCGATGCGTCCGCGATAGTAGCCGCATTCGCCGCACACGGTGTGATAGATGTGCCATGCGCCGCAGTTGGGGCAAAGTGCCAGAGTAGGAGCTACTGCTTTGTCGTGAGTTCTACGTTTTGCTGTACGAGTCTTTGACTGTTTGCGTTTAGGATGTGCCATTTTTATTTATCTTCTTTATAGTTTCTTATTTGATGACTTCACTTAGGCGGACGGTCGCCGGAGCGAAATCGCTGTATTTATCGTCGTTTTATTCGTCTTCGCCTTGCGAGGATAAGCCCTTGAGGGCATCCCAGCGCGGGTCGCTTGACTGAGTGTCCTCACCCGAATCCATCTGGTCCATTTCATCGATGAGGTCATTCTCGAGGTCAGCGTCCTCGCCGGTGGCGCGGGCGCGATGTTTTTTAAGAATCGCACTCATGGCGCGGTTGCATTTGCCCAGCGGGTGAACGTGTTTGATGGGTATGGCGAGTGTGACTGTGTCATAAAGCATATACGCCACGTTCAGGTAGTTGTCACTTTCGGGTATCTCCAGCAACTCATCCGAGTCATCGTTGAAATCCTCCCCATACTTCACGAGTATGTGATAAGTAGTTTCAATCGGCAGGTGCAAGTCGTCGAGACAGCGGTCGCAAAGCACGGTCACTTCTCCCGAGAACACGAAGTTCAGGTCGTAGACTTCACCGTTGTAAACAACAGTCAGCTTTACTTTTACGTCTGCCTCGCGGATGTCGGGGCTTTCCATATCGGTAAAGAACTGTTTACCCAGAACATAGTCAAATTCATGACTGCCCTTGGCAAGGCTCTTGAGCGGCAATTTATATGCTGTGAACTTTCCCATTGGTGCGTTTCTTTGAAAAACTCCGCAAAGTTATACAATATCTTGGTAACTGACAACTTTTTGCCGCGAAAATCTTTTAAGAATAATTTCCGACCGCCTTGACATGTCAAAAAAAATCATTGTAAATTATGAATAATTTTCTAACTTTGTAGTCCGTTATGAAATACGGTTTTGACAACGAGAAATATCTCAAAATTCAGTCCGAACACATCAAAGAGCGCATAGCGCAGTTCGGCAACAAGCTCTACCTCGAGCTGGGAGGGAAACTATTCGACGATTATCATGCGAGCCGCGTCTTGCCGGGCTTTCAGCCTGACAGTAAACTACGTATGTTGTCACAATTGGCTGACCACGCAGAAATCGTCATCGTCATCAGTGCTCTCGACATAGAGAAAAACAAGGTGAGAAACGACCTCGGTATCACCTACGACGAAGACGTGCTGCGTCTGCGCAACGAGTTTCAGAACCGGGGCTTCCTCGTCAGCTCGGTCGTAGTCACCCACTACAACGGACAGAGCAGCGCCGACGCTTTCCGCAAGCGACTCGAGCGACTCGGGATTACAACTTACTATCACTACACCATCGACGGCTATCCGACCAATGTCGACCTTATTGATTCTGACGAAGGCTTCGGCAAAAACGATTACGTCGAAACCACCCGTCCGCTTGTCATCGTCACAGCTCCGGGTCCAGGCAGCGGCAAGATGGCGGTCTGTCTCAGCCAGCTCTACAACGAGCACAAGCGCGGCATCGAAGCAGGCTATGCGAAGTTCGAGACTTTCCCTGTGTGGAGTTTGCCGCTGAAACATCCTGTCAATATCGCCTATGAGGCAGCCACAGCCGACCTCAACGACGTCAACATGATTGACCCCTTCCATCTCGAAGCATACGGCAAGACAGCAATCAACTACAACCGCGACATCGAGATATTCCCGGTACTCAACGCTCTCTTCGAAGGCATCTACGGCGAGAACCCATACAAATCTCCGACCGATATGGGCGTCAATATGGTTGGTTTCTGCATCAACGACGACGAAGTCTGCTGCGAAGCCTCAAAAGACGAAATAATCCGCCGTTACTATACGGCTCTAAACGAACTCGCCATCGGCAAAGGCAATGAAAGCGAAGTCAATAAAATCGCATTGCTGTTCAAGCAGGCAAAAATCGATACCTCTTACCGCAAGACGACTGTTGCCGCGAAGGAACGCGCCGAAAAAAGCGGACGTCCCAGTTCGGCTATCGAACTCGCCGACGGTACGATTATTACCGCAGAGTCAGGCGAATTGCTCGGGCCGAGTGCCGCCCTGCTGCTCAACGCGCTGAAACATCTCGCAGGCATAGACCACTCTATCAAACTGATACCGCAGGCTATGATTGAACCGATACAGCACACTAAGACCAGCTATCTCCGCAGTCATAATCCACGTCTCCACACTGACGAAGTTCTGGTGGCACTCTCTGTGCTGAGCACACGCGATGAAAACTGCCGGCGTGCCCTTGAAATGCTTCCGCAGCTTGAAGGCTGTCAGGTTCATTCGACAGTAATGCTCGGCGAAGTCGACCGTAAGATTTTCAAAAAACTCGGCGTCGGTCTCACCTGCGACCCAAAAAGAAAGAAATAATAAATCACCATATTATTTTTTCCGACCTGTCCGACAGTTCAGACGGGTCGGATTTTTTTATCGGGAGAGGGAAATGGTTTGGGAGGGGGAGATGCGACGGGTGTGGGTTACAGTGTTACCGGTGGGGGTGCGGAAGGAGGCTTTCCAAGTTATGGTGTGCGGTGTGTTGTTGGTGAGGGTCGATGAGTCGTGACCGTTGTGTGTGAGGGTGACAGAGCCGCCGAGCATGGGGACATCAGTGGCTGTCGAGACTGCATCAGCCGCTCCGTTATGACAAGTGGAAAGTTGGCGGCGCGATGCCGACGGCTGCATGCCCAACAAACCTCCGAATATGCCTTCGAGTACGCCGTAGGAGACTTCGGGATAGTCGTTGCGCTCTGCGGTCGGTAACATACGGATGATTGAATCAGCCGCTTGGGTGCGACCGTGGCGATAGAGAAAGAGAGGAAAAGCGGAAAGGTTCTCGACATTCCATGAGCGCGACAGGACATCGTCGATGGATGCTTCGACTCTTTCGGGGCGGTCAATCGCACCGATAAGTAGCATATAGGGGATGCCCTCGCCGCGATGGAATGTGCCGTCCTGCTTATAATAAGTATTATAGCGCGAGTTTGCATCATCCCACCAGAGGGTTTCTATAATACTGTCACAGGCAGCGGCGCGCGAAGCAGCGAAAAAGGCTTCGTCGGGGTCACCGTTCATCTCGCAGACCGTGGCATAGGCTTTGTATCCGCTCTTCAGCGCACCAAGGAGATCGATGGCAACAATTATTCCTGAGAAGTTCTCGGCATAAGAAGGCAAACCGCGGCAGGTGTGGAATCCGTTTTTTGGATTAAACGGCTGAGGAGTGTTCATAAAACGACGGCGTTGCATGATGCTATCGGGAGTCAAAGCCCAGCGTTCGGCATAATCATGAGCCGTGCGGCGATAAAATTCGGTGAACTCGGGAGCCTTCAGATAGGCACTGTCGCCGGTCCACTCGTACATTGCAAAACATGCGCGCATGATGTCGAAGTTGGCAGGAAGATTGTACCAGAACTCCTTGTCGTTGGCGTAGTCACACGGCGTCGGGCGGTTGAGTCGCTCAATCTCCCAATATGAACACCAGTCTTTGCTCTCACTGATATTGGAGGCTACTTTGCCGAGCATATTGAGGTTATATGCATCGAGACCGAGAACGGCGGCACCGACAGTCTGATGGGAGAGGTCACGCATGCAGAAAGATTCTCTGCCAGGCAGAGCGGCTTCATACCAGAGACCTACGGGGTCAGAGCCGTCATGGACATAGCTCAGAGCCATGTCACGTGCCCAACGGAATGTGTTTTCGAGGGTCGAATCCGTCGACTGAAACTCCGCCAGTTCAGCAGCAGAAAATGAAAACGCACTGAGACTTAAAATATTAAATAGTGCAAATACGACTTGCTTGTTCACTAAATTTACAATTAGTTAATTGCTACTTTCCAACTCTTAGAGCCATGACGGAATACGTATACTCCTTTAGATAGTGTCTCCAGGGAGGTTTCGACCTTAAAACCTTCAAGAGTAAAGATTTCTGTTGGTAAATCACTGTTCAAGTCAGTAATAACTTCGTTTATTCCGCTCAACTCATATGCTTTTACTTGTTTAAATAACGACCAAGGTAAGGTTGTCTTAGCTTCGGCAATAGCATCTTCTCTCAAATATAAGGTCGCATTAAAATAGACCTCATCGGGGAAAATATTCTTTTCAGCAATGATTGGATGCGCCGAAAGATAAATTATTTCTTTTAGCTTATAACAAAAATCAAAAGTCGCATACAAATCTGTAACATTTTCAGATATTACCACTTTATGCAAGTTCATACAATAATTAAATGCGTATTTTCCAATTTCCATTATTGAATTTGGGAGCACTATTGACTCTAAACCTGTACCACAAAAACATCCGTCTCCAATTTTAGTTACAGAATTCGGTATGATTATCGACTCTAACCCTGAATATGCGAAACACTCATTACCAATTTTAGTTACTGAAGCTGGAATTTCGATGTTTCTTAAAGATGTGCAGGTACTGAAAACTCCATATCCATTATTAACATTATAGGGATCACCAATTACTTGTACGGAATTAGGGATTACAATATTTGATAGCGAAGAACATGCATGAAAAGCTGCATCTTTAATTTCCTCTGTCGTATTCGGAATCTCAACATTTTGAAGATTTCTACAATTACTAAAAGTACCTGTCGGAATATAATTAATTGACGGAGAAAGTACTGCTGACTCCAAACTGGTACAGTTTTCAAAAATCCACTCTCCCATTGTCTTAATTGTAGCAGGAATTTCAATAGAAGTCATTTTACACCCATAAAAGGCTCCATCTCCTATTCCTGTAACATTATTAAGAACATCTGGATTAAATTCAAGCCCAGCAGGGTATAAAACTAATTGTGACTTATCCTTATTGTATAACACCCCATATAAGGACATAAATAATGGATTATTAATTGCAACAAAAATCTCACAACTAAAAGCACCTGCACCAACTGACTTGACATTTTCCGGAATATACACAGATGTCAAAGAACTATTGTAAAACGCTAACTTTTCGATTGTTTCTAAAGAATTAGGCAACGAGATGGTTGATAAATTTGTACCCTCAAATGCGGCCTCTCCTATAAAATTCAAGGAAGCCGAAAATTCAATCGATGATAAAGCTGAACAATAATAAAACGCTCTCTTGGGGATTGTTTTTATAGAATTGGGTAATATAACAGATGTAAGACTCCGACAACATCTAAACGCCCCTTCTCCTATTGTTGTGACAGATGCCGGAATAGATATCGATGTGATTTTATTATTCTTGTCAAAGGAATACGATCCAATTTCTTTGACAATATATCTATTCCCTCCGTCAAAAACCTCGTACGGAATTGTTATATCTCCGCTAACGTCATTCACAGGTTGTCTGCCACCAAAGCCAGCCTTCGTCATGCAAACGCAATCAACCTCATCTATCACAGTATAATTAATACCCAGATATTGAAAATCACGAGCAAAACTTGCTAATGAAGCGATCAAAAGTAATATAATTGTTGATAAAAATCTATTTTCTTTCATATTTTAGTTTTGAGAATACTTAATTTATTATTCACCACCCGTAGTTTTGAGTAATTGATGTTAGCTCATCTAATTGTTGTTGATTAATGGGAATAAAATAGTGTTTGGGGGCGAAAGACATTTTACGATTCCAGATATTATCAACCCTCTTCCACGAATCCTCATAATTATTAGAATACAAATTAAGCGTAAGGGGTAGATAATTAAACTCTTTTTCGGCAATCATCCAACGTCGGCAATCATAATATCTATGACCTTCAAATGCCAATTCTATCATACGCTCTTTACGAATCATTTCTCGAAGAGCTACCTTATTGGTGTAGAAATCTATCTCAGGATAAGCAACTTCAAGATTATTCAGACCAGCTCGGTTACGAATAAGATTTATATATTTTAGCGCTTCTGTAACATCGCGAGTCGGTTTTTCGTTGCATGCTTCCGCATAATTTAGATAAATTTCCGCCAAACGGTAGTAAAACCAGAAAAAGGTACCCCATTCGTTATATTCGTAATTAAGCTCAGACGGCATAAAACGCCTCCATAAGAAACCGACCTTCGAGCAGTCAGAACCTAAATTTTTATATGGGGAAGTGCCATTATAGTGAAAAGTTACAATAGTTTTTGAGCCAGATCGTGTATTGTCATTAAGCCAATAAAATCCGTTAGCCAGAACAGAAGCATAGAAACGAGCATCACGACCAACACATGAATTATGGGCTTTCACCAAGCCTAATTTTGCGCCTTCGATGGGATGGGACCAGTTAGAAGAAAATCCCTCATTATTATATCCGGACAATTTATCAATTATGGGTTGTCCATTTTCAGAGTACCCGATAACTGGATAGCGCCCACTTTTGGACATTGGGTATGCATCTACCAGTTTCAGTGATGGACAGTATCCTGAACAACCTTGTGCAATAATTTCAGTAGGACAATATCTTGCTCGTTGCAAATATGCAATATACCCCACACCTCCACTTTGACTATACGGACATAAGCGAGGCCAATATCCCCATATAATCTCATCATTCCAAGGCTCAAACTGTACACCTTGATATGATTTTATAGCCTTTAAGAGAGGATCTGTTTCTGAAGAATCTTCATATAGATTATAGCAGTTCAAATCTATTACAGCTTTAGCCGCGTCTGCCGCTTTTGTCCATTTTTCAGGATCGTAAGTTTGTGGAAAAAGAAAATGTCCGGACTTATTAACCAAATTTCCTTTGTATAAATCACAACCATTAAAAAGGGGACTAGCTGCGTAAAGAAGAATACGAGACTTCGCTGCCAAAGCCGCGCCGCGTGTAATCTGCCCAAAAGCCCCTATATGTGAATATTCAGGGATGGATGACATTTGTAATGGTAAATCCTCTTTCGCTTGATCGATTTCCGAAATTATAAAACCTACTGTTTCATCAATGGTATTACGATCTATGGTCGTTTTATCGATTTCTGTATATAGTTTATTATCTTTTAGAACTATTGCAGGACCAAAACGTCGTAAAATCTGAAAATAGCAATAAGCACGCAAAAAACGAGCTTCTGCTATCATAGTTTTCTTTTCTATCTCGGACAATTCATTACAACGCGATAAATTTACAATAGCTTTTGTTGTCTTATCAATCCCTTCATACATAAAAGGCCAATTGTTCCAATTAGCGGTAGTTGGATCGTAGTCACCGGTAACGAAGTTGAGATGAGGAACCCACAGAGTCCACGAGAAGTGGGATTCATCACTCATTGCGACAGAGGCCCCATCAGCATCCCGATTATTAGACGGTTTATTTTCCATTTGAAATTGAGCTTCATAGGGAAGATATGAATATAAGTCATTAATATACTTAAAAGCAGATTCTCTAGTGGCAAATGCTTCATCTTCTTCGCTCACAACGATTGAAAGACTTGCCTTTACCGAATTAACCAAGAGTTCATCATCGGTTACAACTAAAACAGAAAATTCATGAGTTCCTGCTGACAATAAATCGAGCAATGCGTTTGTCTCATTAGTTTTAACAGGTTCTTTCCCATCAATACTCCATTCATAAGCCACAGCTCCTTCAATTGGCTGCCATGAAACGACAAATGAATTAGTTCCCGTCTGCTGAAGATTCAAAATTGGTGTTTCGGCAGGAGTCGCAAAATTAATTTGGTCTATATTTTCAACAGGTACTTCGATTGTTTTACCGTCAGAAAGTGATACTTTCAAAACATAAACTTGTGCAACTGTGAAGAGAGCTGCAATAGCGATAACAATGATAAAAATGAAGCGTTTCATTTCTTATATAATTTAAATGTTATTTCTTGAGAATTAATAATATAAACTGTGTTATTCTGTAAATTAACAAGAGATATTACGACAGTCCCGAAAGAATCAACTTTTGTTGATACTAATTGAAATCCTTTTATGTCGTATATCTTAACGACTGTATCGGGCGTTAGGCCATTAATAATTACGGTATTATGATTACTAAGATCAATATTTATATGTTCTATTGAGTCTTCGACATCTGTAATGTCTTTTCCCATTATAGAAATTCTCTGAACATTATCCATTTCGTACTCAGTCGTTAAATTGGATGCAGTGATGAAACAGACATCATGTGAGAATGTAACCTTTGGTAAGGAGGAGAACAAAAATGTTTGTTTTGTTCCATCCTTTAATTCAACAAGCAGTCCTTTAGTAGCTAGTTGTGCGTACGAGTCTAAAGCAACTATATTTAGATGTATTAGAATTAAAGATAAATAGATAAGACTCTTTTTTAATTTCATAATTGGTTTTATGGATATAATAAGTTTAACAAAGATAATGAATATTTTTAATTAAAGGACACCTTACTATTTATTTGGTTTCAAAACTTAGATTTAACCAAGTAGGAAGGGCGAACGCGGTATAGAGGGGATAGTTAGTGAGGCGATCTTGTGTTCGGTAAGGACGCATTGAAAAACGTAATCCTCTGCTAAGATTCTGATCTTCTACAAATAATTTGAGAGATTTGCCTTTGAGATTGTCTTCCGCTTTAACTTCTATTGCATATGGCTCAGATTTCAAGGCGATTATAAAATCCACTTCAATACGCGAACTATCCGACGTGAAGTAGTAAACTCTATCAGTCACGTCGCAAACGAGCTGCTGCAATACAAAAGATTCAGTCAGCATGCCTTTATACTCTTCAAATACCTTAGTCCCCAAAAAAATATCGGAAGGTTCTGCATCAACCATCGCACCAAGCAGTCCACAATCGAGCAGGTAGAGTTTAAAGGCGTTGAAATCTTCATAAAAGGCAAGTGGGATTTTTGCAGATGATACACGATTCACCCTCGTAACAATGCCAGCATCAACTAACCATTGAATCGCAATTTCAAAACCAGAAGCTCTTGCTCCTTTTCGAATGGCGGTATAAACGAACTTCTTGTTCTCTTTAGCCAATTGTGCAGGTAGCGACTGCATAACGAGTTGGATTCGCTCAATTTCACGAGCAGGGGCGTGCTTTGAAATATCATTGCGGTATGCCTCAACAATAGCTTTTTGGATTTTTCTGACTTCAAGAACCCCAGTGCCAGAGGAATATGCTGCAACTGCTTCCGGCATTCCTCCTACAAAATAGTATTGCCTCAATAATTCAATACAGCGATCGTGGAGAGTCCCGACGACACTGATATCAGCCGAAGCAATTATTGATGCAATTGCATTTTCGCCAACAGCCCACAGAAATTCTTCAAAATCCATAGGATACATCTCCATAAAATCAACCTTGCCAACTGGAAAGGAAGTTCCTTGATGAAGGGTTATACCTAATAAAGAACCAGCTATCGCCACATGATAGTCAGGTTTTTGCTCACAAAAATACTTCAAAGCCGTGAGACCCGCCGGGATTTCCTGAATCTCATCGAGTATAATCAGAGTCTTTGCGGGTAGAACAGGTACTTTAGCGACAGCTTCAATGCTTCGCAATATTCTATCCATATCGTAGTCGGCAAAGAGAGCTTCTGCCAAAGGTCGGTTATCGCAAGATATGTATGCCACATGGTCATATTCATTTTTTCCAAATTCTTTCAGAATCCAGCTTTTTCCGACCTGGCGTGCACCTTGCACAATGAGTGGTTTGCGTGACTTTGAGAACTTCCACTCACAAAGTTTATTATAAATCTTACGTTTCATATTGCAAAACAGTCAATTATCGGCAAATTTACAAAAATCCGCACGAATATTTGGCGGTTTTTGACAAAAATATGCACGAATATTCGGCGTGTTTTGACAAAAATCTGCACGAAATGGGGAGGATTTGTGGCTTTAAGGGGGATATTATAAGTCCGCGAAAAGGAGTTTTTTGGGCGAAGGGATGTCGGATGGAGACGGATGTTCGTATATGGCTTGTAACGCCAGAGCGCGGGTCATGAGCATGTCATCGTGATAGCCTTTCTTGGCTCCGTAATTGCCGCCGCGATGACGTGTGTAGACGGCTAATTCATAACATGCAGCCGCAGAACGCTCACAGTACTCACCTTCTCGTACAGCTTTGATAAGCCCGTCGACGAGCAAACCTTTGGTCGCACGATTAGTGTGGAAACCGACGCGCCACGTTGCCGTGCCGGATGAATCTTCAGCGCTGCGACGGCGATATAGATTGGAGTATGTCTCGGATAACCTACGGAGGACATAGCTGCCCCTGCTGTCTCCCGCCGCGTTATCAGACTCAAGGGTGTTGCTCTCGATAATCAAAAGAGCTTCGTTATAGTAAGTCGCTATGACACGTGCGATGTCGACAAGAATGTCGTGGTCGACATGACCGCGCCACTGAGCCACAATGGAGTGACAATCGGAACATACTTCGTCGCAGACACGCATGACGGCAATAACCGACCAGTCGCTTGAATCTGTGCGTCCGCCGACATCGACGGCAACGACATAGTCGCTACGCGTACGAGGAGTTTCCCATACTTCGAACTCGCCTTCAGGATGGGGGACAAAACTATCGGCTACCACTTTGTAACGCTCATCGGGCTTACGGCAGTGTCTGAGCATGCGCTCGATATCGCCCTGGTCGAATATGCCTGTGTCGGTCGCACCGAAAGCCTCGATGTCGTCAGAAGGATATTCGGCATAGAGTTTGCGCAAATCCCTGTCGGAACGCGCCTTCTCGCGGTACCAGTTAATCTGCTGGAGAGTGCAGCCCTTGTTCCACAAAGCCAACTCGCGCTGAGAAAGGGACGCGGCGAACTCAACAGGCGAAACCTGAAGAGGCAGGGTGTTCATCTCGACCTCGAACCAGGCGACAAAGACCGGGCGTTTGTCGCTCTCACCGGCTTTCGCACGCTGCCACTCCTCATAGAAATAATTGCCGATGCCGTTGGCTGTCGATTCCATGGCAATCAATGAGTAAGGAATCAGAGCTACAGAGCCGGAAACACTACGAATCAAATCGTTAGGCGAAAGAGTGGCGGTCTCGCGCCAATAGGCGGTCTCGGAGAGATGAGCCATGGCGATATCGTAGCCACGGATGGAGTCCTGCGCCTCACTTGAAGAGACAGCCACACGACAGCCTCGACCAGCAATTTCACGTACATTTGTAGAACCTTCAAAGGGTTTGAACTGCAATTTGGTTTCACCATCCTCACCGCCGTCCCACATGTCGGCAGGATAATCCCGGACCAGATTGGTGTAGAGACGGCGAATGTTGACCGCACTATCTTTATTATGACAGCAAATCAGAGAACTCCAGTTAGGACGCAGACACATTTGAATCCATGCCATATAACTCTGAATCAGCGTTGAGCAACCCCACTGACGGGCTTTGAGCACAATTATGCGAATAGGTCTGTCAGCCAAGCGGTCTTCTTCGAGAACTGCAAGCACCTTACGCTGCCCCCGATTGAGGATGAAGGGCTTGTTTCTATAGTCGTCTTTCGGCTTTATGCGGACGCATGTCGCACACCAATACTCAAAGTCATAACGACAGCGCAAAGTGCGCCACTGCAGTTCGCCTGTCGCAACAGCATATTTAGGGTCATCGAGCATGGCGCGCGGAACACGCGCCACACCCATGCCGGGGACAGGCGTGCAGACTTCGACACGGTCGCCGTGGGCACCGATGCCTCTGAGCGGGTCGTAATTATCCTTCAGAGCCTCCAGCCGTCGGATATTTTCCGACGCTATCGCTTCGGGAGTGATGTTGATGTCGTTTGCTTCCATAAGGGTGAGTTACATATAGTAAGAGATGATATGAGGGTATCGGGAGAGACCCTGCCTTGAAAGGAGAACACCAGACGTCGGGCAGGCAACAGCCGGAGCGGAACAGCCAGGGGTGAGGAAAGTCTTCCGTTGAGAGAAAGCCGCAGTGACGGGGCGGATTCCGCCTGAGCAACCGTCTGACGTCTGAGTGTCAGCGAGCCGAAAGATATTTTTGCAGAACACATGTCGAGCCGCAGGATACGAGGTGAGACATAGCGGTCAGATAAAGGCAGTTCGCCGTCCCAACGGATAAAGACCGACTGCGCGGAAGCCTCGACTCCGAGCCGGCAAAGGCTGCTGTTGACGACTGCGAAACCATCGACAGACCGCGATGCCAGAATTTCGTCACGGGTGTAACTAAAGAGCGTCTCTACAGAGAAAACCGTGGTGACCGCTCTCAGAGGGGAAGACAGCCAAAGTTCCTTATTGACGGAATCATAAGCCATATAACCGGTGTCGACAGAGCAGACAAGGTCTTTGAGCGCCGACACTCCGACCTCGACCAAAGTATCATCTGCGACAGCCCACAAACGACCGTCGACCATGCACGCCGCTCCTGACTCAATCACACGGCTGTCGATACGGCTCAGCGACAGCGAGTGTGAACGGGTGCCAGGAATGGTAAGGGTGTAGACGCCTGATGCAGCGAAAACGGAGAAACGCGGTCGGGAGAAATCCCAGCTCGAGCGCGCACGTGAGGCAACAAACACATCGTTGACACAAGCCGCACCGAGCGAGGAAAACGCGATGAGCGAAGCATATGCACCAGACTTACAGACAGCAACATAAGAGGACATCGGTCGTGGCAGACGCCTGACTGCAGGCACAATAAAGGCAGGAACTTCGTTTTCGAGAGCAAAGGGCGTGAACGACGGACGGATATACACAGCCCTCCTTCCCGAAGAGTCAGGAACGAGCGGAAGGGTCGATGAACGGACAACGCCTCCGGCACTGACTGTAAGAGTCATCGATACGGCGTCAGCCGCAGGGTAACTCAACAGAGGATTGAAGCGAAGCGGCGCGCCTGAAGTTCCTGACGACAAGGCGACGACCTGTTCCTTGCCTGAAGCGAATTTGACTGCTACCGCAGCGTGCCAAGCTCCCTGCCCCGCCCTCTCCGCCGCGAAACTCTCTACCGGAAAACCGTCGAAGCGCAACGCCTCAAGATTACCCCATAAAGTGTAACCTGCATCAGATACCCCGCATCGTGCAGAGAAAGAATGCGGAGCGGAAAGGCACTCCGCAGCGACAGAGAGCGGTTGAGAGTCAGAGCGCGCTATCGCTTCATCAAGCGCGCGGCACTCGTCCCCGACGCTACGCATAAGCCCCATGACGGCAGGAGTAATATCGAGCGTCTCGCCGGCGACGAGCGGTCCCTGAATCACAGCCACGACCCTTTCGAGCGACTCCATAGCACCGACAGCCGCTTTCAGACGCGCCTCAGCCGCAAGAGCGTTGCCTGCAGAGACGGATTTACAGGCACCGGGCATCGTGATGCGCAGCATTTCATCGGAAGAAGTCTCGGAAACGAGCGACACCGAGGCTTCAGCAGAGTCGTCGAAGGGATGGAACTGAGGCGAAGCAAGAATCTCTATGCGGCTGACAACCTCCGCCATATCACGCGGAAACGGCGCGACCGAAACGACTTTAAGCTGCCATGAACGTGCGGAAACCAAATAGGCGGCCAAACGGCGACGGTCGGAACTATGAACAGAAAGCGGCAATGTCAGGCGGGACGAATCAGCCGGAGACAGAAATTGAGGAGGAGACACATATAAAATCTCACCGTCACAGCCGACGAGCCGATAGCGGACAAGCATCGGGGCGCACATCGCACCGGAAGCGGCTGCCTGACGAGCGATGTCAAGATAGGCGCGGCGCAAATCAGAAGTTAGAGAACGGCGGTCAGAATCTGACAATGGACGGGTGCGGTCGGAATAGTCAGCAGAAAGTCTTCGGGCGGGAACTGTCGCTGAGCAGTCGGCACCATCGACTGCCATGAGCGAGAGTGCGGGCCACGCCGAAATATCTACCCGCAACCATTCGCCATTCCCGTCAATAATCCAATTCATCTGCCCGCGAGAGGTCATGACCGTCAGACGCGAGGCATCGGCAACTGCGCAAACAGGTTCAACGTCGAGTTTTGCGATAACCCTGACACTGCCTTCACCCTGAAGGTCGCCGCCGGTATCAAGCAACACCTCGCCGACCATATCACCGGAAGCGACGATGATGCGCGACTTACCATCGCTGCCCTGCATACGCGCAAGTGGTCTCCATGCCGAGCTAAAAACGGAGTCAAGAGGCGCGACGGGCATAAGGACTTTCTCACCGGTGGAAAGTCGGACGGGTCGGAGATGATGACAACGGCTGACCGCGGCTCCGTTTTTTGCCGGTTTGCCTGGACACAAACCGTCTGCGGACAAGACGATGCGTTGGGAATCGGAAGAAGCCATAGGAAGTACGCGTGTAAAGGTTTATGATTTTTGTACTGCAAAGTTATAGGGGAAATCAATCAGATGTCCGGCTTTTTCGGACAGGCGTACGTTTTTAACTTGAGTTAAAAGCACAATCCCTGACATAAAATACTGATATACATCATGTAACACACATTTCACAACCAATGGCAAAATGGCTCGTAGCTACGGATGACGCAGAGAAAATATGTCGACAATTGTGCTATCCGGCTGTCGCGATAGTTAGCCAAATGTGGGAGTGAACTATGTGGGGGGATTGATGGTTTTAATTTTATGAAGAAGATTTTAGCCACAATAACAGGAATTTGTATATCGCTTGCCGCAATGGCAACAAGCGACTATGCCACGACAGCCGCCAAGGCTCAACGTTTTTTCGACGCCCGCGAATGGGCAAGCGCACAAGCTCTCTACGGTCTGATGCTCGACCAAAAACCCGACGCAGACAGCGTGTATGTCAGGGCAATAGTGGCATCGTCGATGTTAGGTCACAAACAGACGGCATCGCACTTTCTGACCGACGCAATGAAGGCGGGTGTCAGCTTCTCACGACTTATGGGCGGAGTGAAAACGGTCGCATTCGAAGTCGGCGCACCATCGGTCTATGAAGACTTTCTGTTGCGTTCGCAAAAGGACTGTCCCTGGCTAAAACGAGCAATCGATGATGAACTGCTCAATTATTATATGTTCCGAAACAACGGAGCACTCACAGTCGAATACGCTCAGAAGATGCTCTCCGGGCTGCCTGACTCAATCGAATATCTCTCGGATTTGGCGGAAGGCTATATCGCCCTTGGCGATGGTGACAAGGCTGCCGATACATGGAAACGCATACTATCGCTCGACCCGGATAATTATCAGACGCTCCTTAAACTCGGCAATTACTGTGACGTCACGGGCGACTGGCTCGGTGCTACGGACTATCTTCAGCGCGCAGCACAAATCAGACTCACACCATATGTGGCAAAACGTCTCGCCATGCTTGACACGGTCGAAAAAAAGCACTAACTTTGCAGTGCTAATCGACTGAATTTATGATAAAAAATCTATTGTTCGATCTCGGCGGTGTCATCATGGACATCGAGAAAGACCGTTGCGTCGAGGCATTTGCCCGTCTGGGTCTGCCTGACGCTCCGTCATATTTCGGCGAGTACTCTCAGAAAGGTCCTTTCATGCTTCTCGAGGAAGGCGCAATCACGACCGATGAGTTCCATCGCAGTCTGCGCGAAGATATCCGCCGCGACGTCACTGATGCAGAGATAGACCACGCATTCTGTCAATTCCTTATCGGCATACCGCCGCACCGTCTCGCCGAGTTGAGGAAACTTCGCGAGAACTACCGCATATATCTGCTGAGCAACACGAATCCTATAATGTGGAATTCAACAATCCGCGACGAGTTCACCAAAGAAGGACGCATGCGCGAAGACTACTTCGACGGCATGGTGACGTCGTTTGAAGCGCGCTCGCTCAAACCAGATGAAAAAATATTCCGCTACGCTGAACAGCATCTCGGTATCAAACCGGAGGAAACAATCTTCCTCGATGATTCGCAGCACAATCTCGACGCGGCAGCGCGACTTGGTTTTCACACGCTGCTCGTGGCACCCGGCACTGAATTTGCAACGCTTCTCGCCGCAGAAGAGATAAAATGATGGACGGCAATAAAATAGCTACGGTCGGGATGTTTGACGGAGTGCATCGCGGTCATCGTGCACTGCTCGAGCGATTACACAGCGAAGCGCGACAGCGCGGCGCGAGTACGGCGGTGTTCACATTCGACCGTCATCCGCTCGCACTGATAGCTCCCGAACGCGTGCCGGCAACCCTGATGTCGCTGTCAGACAAAATCAAGGCACTGAAAGAAAGCGGGGCTGACCAGATTGAAGTGCTTCATTTCGATAATGATTTGAGGTCGCTTACCGCAAGGCAATTCCTGAAGATGCTCCATGATGATTATGGCGTCACAGCACTTCTGATGGGCTTCAATCACCGTTTCGGCTCTGACCGTCTTGACGACCTGAGCGAATATGAACGCATTGGCGGCGAACTTGGCATAGACATTATCCGCGCCGACGAACTGCGCGATGAATCTCTGACCGAACGGACGATATGCAGCTCATCAATCCGCGAGGCAATAGCCGAAGGCGACGTAGCGGCGGCTGCCCATATGCTCGGAAGACCGTTCGCCATACAGGGCAAAGTGATACACGGTAGGCAATTAGGCAGGACAATAGGATTTCCGACCGCCAATATCGAGCCTTCGGACGGCGGTCTTATGACACCGCTCAAGGGGGTCTATGCCGTCAATGTTAGTCTACCGGACGGTGAACGCCGGCGAGGGATGGTGAATATAGGAGTGAGACCGACTGTCGACTGTTCGGCTCGGCCGGAGATATCCGTAGAAGTCTACATAGCCGACTGGGAAGGAGACCTTTACGGCAAGGAAATACGTCTTGAGTTTATAAAGCGGCTTCGCGACGAACGACGATTTCCCGATATCGACTCTCTCCGCCGACAGCTCACCTTTGATTTGGAAGAAACAAAAAAACTACAACCATAACACCCCTCACGCTACATTATGGCAGACTTTTTCATCAACCTGCTGAGAGAAAATCCAATTGTGCCGCTTTTCCTGACCTTAGGACTCGGTTTCTGGCTGGGTAGTCTGAAAATCAAATCATTCTCGCTCGGACCGGTCACGGCGACACTGCTCGTCGGAGTGGTAGTCGGGCAGCTCGACATACCGATAGGCGAACCGCTCAAGACGGTGTGCTTCATGATGTTTCTCTTCGCTATCGGCTACAGCGTCGGTCCGCAGTTCTTCCGCTCGCTCAAGGGCGACGGATTGAAGCAGATTGCACTGGCGGTGACGGAGGCAGTGATATGTGTAATCGTATGCGCGGGTGCGGCACGCATCATGGGGTATAACACCGGCGTCGCGGTCGGACTGTTCGCAGGTTCGCAGACGATGTCGGCGGTAATCGGCGTTGGCTCGGACACCATCAACAGTATGCCGCTCGACGCCGAGACGAAAAAATATCTTATCGGAATGATACCGTCGAGCTACGCGGTCTGCTATGTTTTCGGCACAATCGGGTCGGCGTGGGTCATCGCCAATTTCGGTCCGAAATTGCTCGGAGGCATGAAAAAGACAAAAAAGGAAATCGCCCGTCTGGAGGAAGAGATGGACCAGGGTGAGTTCAGCGCGCAGTCGGGTCTCATAGTCGCCAACCGTCCTGTCTCGTTCCGCGCCTACCGCACCGAAGGCAACTTCTTCAACCG
>CAMWNF010000040.1 GCA_947175535.1 uncultured Bacteroidales bacterium | reverse complement strand
TCGCGTCAAAATTCCCTATAACTTTGCCATCGAAAACAAAAACCATGGCTTTGTTCAACCACCACCCCACAAACTACCTCTTATTACTAACCCACTATTATTACCCCTCGGTTTTTCCTTGCTAAAAACAAGGAAACTCCAAATTACCCACTATTTACCCATTCCAGTTTTCCCAAACAGGAAAACCTACTACAAAAGGATAGGCGGATATCTGTCTGACAACAGTATCCTCCGAATTCCCCACCCTTAGGGAGGACAGCTTATTTATTATAGGCCTCACCCGCCTCCCACCAACACATTGATGTCCCCGTCCGAACCGTCCGACCGGCCAGACTTGTCCCTCGCACCAGCCCGTAGGGTCGCGACCGCCAGTGTAGGACTGCTCCCCGGAGCAGCCGTCCCGTAAAGTCACGCCCCATTAGCCCAATTAGTCCAATTAGACTAACGCCGCTGTCTCTCTACGTCCTCCGCGCCTCCGCGCGAGATTCCCTGTCCGACCCGTCCGAAAAGTCAGACAAGTCCGACTCGCCAAAAAATTCCCTCTGCGTCCTCCGCGCCTTTGCGAGAGATCTCCCTCTCCGTAAAAGAGTGGCATCGTGCAACGTCTCTGGTGAGATAAAAAAGAGCAATGCCGGAAACCGACATTGCTCAAGAATTAAAACTGTTGACTTATCAGGCGTTTCTGCCGTGGCAGTTTTTATATTTCTTGCCGGAGCCACAAGGACACGGGTCATTACGTCCGATTTTCGGACCGGCGTTGACCGGCATCGTGCGCTGCGGAGCATTTTGCGGAGCCGAAGCAGCCTGACGCTGAGCCTCCTCGCCCGGGAGACCCGGACGCGAAGTGCGGTAATTCATATTCGGATTACGCGGCATTTCGGGAGCTGCCTGCTTCACTTCAGGTTGACGACGCTGTTGCTCGCTCATGCCCTCTTCGCCTTCGCGGGGTGCGCGCATCGGTATCTGAGCACGCATAAGTGCCGACATAGTCTTGACATTAAGCTGATTGAGCATCGCTTCAAACAGGTGGAACGACTCTACCTTATATATAACCAGCGGGTCTTTCTGTTCGTAGCTTGCGTTCTGCACCGACTGACGCAGCTGGTCGAGCTCGCGGAGATGCTCTTTCCAGAGTTCGTCGATGGTGACAAGCAGAAGAGCCTTCTGCCACTCCTTGATAATCGAGCGGCATTCCGTTTCGGCAGCCTCCTGCAGGTCCACGCGGAGATTGAACACGCGCTTGCCGTCAGAGATTGGCACTATGATGCGACCCTTGTAGTCAGACGTCTGAACGAGATTGTTGATGACCGGAAGAGCGATTTCGCGGATGCGTTCGTTGCGGCGAGCCATAGCCTCCATGGCGACTTCGCGAACCCTTTCGATGCGGTCCTCGCGGTCGAGACTGCGGAATTCCTCTTCCGTGAGCGGCGACTCGATGCTGAGCACCTTGAAGAGCTCCAGGCAGAAATCGGCGTAGTCCGACGGCTGGTCATAGGTCATCACGATATTCTCCACGCAATCGTAGAGCATGTTGGCGATGTCGATGCCGATGCGTTCGCCCAACAGCGCATGATGACGGCGGTTATAGATATAAGTTCGCTGCTTGTTCATCACGTCGTCATACTCGAGCAGACGTTTACGGATGCCGAAGTTGTTCTCCTCGACGCGTTTCTGAGCCTTTTCGATAGCGTTGGTAACCATCTTGTGCTCGATGGGTTCACCTTCCTGGAGTCCGAAACGGTCGAGCCACTTCATCACGCTGTCCGTGGCGAACAGACGCATCAGCTGGTCTTCGAACGACACGAAGAAGATTGACGAACCCGGGTCACCCTGACGTCCCGAACGTCCGCGCAGCTGACGGTCCACACGACGCGACTCGTGACGCTCCGTGCCGATGATTGCCAGACCGCCCGCCTCCTTCACTTCGGGAGTCAGCTTGATGTCCGTACCGCGGCCCGCCATGTTCGTGGCGATGGTCACGACGCCCTTCTGACCTGCCTGTGCCACAACCTGCGCTTCCTTCTGGTGTAGTTTCGCGTTCAGCACCTGAGCATCGATTTTGCGCATGTCGAGCATACGTTTGAGCAGCTCCGATATTTCGACCGAAGTAGTGCCGACAAGCACCGGGCGACCTGCATCGCGCAGTTTGACAATCTCGTCGATGACCGCCGCATACTTCTCTTTCTTGGTCTTGTAGACGCGGTCATTCATGTCGATACGTGCCACCGGCTTATTGGTCGGGATAGTAACTACATCGAGTTTGTAGATATCCCATAACTCGCCCGCTTCAGTCTCTGCCGTACCGGTCATACCCGCAAGTTTGTGATACATGCGGAAATAGTTCTGAAGAGTGATTGTCGCGAATGTCTGAGTGGCAGCTTCGACCTTGACGCCTTCCTTTGCCTCGATGGCCTGATGGAGACCGTCACTGTAGCGGCGACCTTCCATGATACGGCCCGTCTGTTCGTCGACAATCTTGATTTTGTTGTCATCGATGACATACTCGACGTCCTTTTCGAAAAGCGTATAAGCCTTCAGAAGCTGGCTCACCGTGTGGACGCGTTCGGCTTTGACAGCATAGTTCTGCATCAGTTCGTCCTTCTTCTGCTGGCGTTCTGCGCTGTCGGTGATGTTCTCGACCTCTGACAGCTGAGAAGCGATATCCGGAAGCACGAAGAACTGCGGGTCGTTGGTCTTGCCCGTCAGCTCGTCGATACCTTTGTCCGTCAGGTCGACGCTGCGGTTCTTTTCGTCGATTACGAAGTAGAGCGGGTCGGTCACCGTAGGCATCTCGCGACCATTGTCCTGAAGATAATGCGCTTCGGTCTCAAGAAGAATGTTCTTCATGCCCTCCTGACTGAGGAACTTGATGAGCGCCCCGTTCTTCGGCAGACCTTTATAGGCGCGGAATAGCAGCAGAGCACCTTCCTTCTTGACTTCCTTGTCTTCCGATGCGAGCTTGGCTTTAGCCTCTGTGAGGATTTTTGTCACAAGACGGCGCTGTGCCTCGACCACTTTCTGCACATTGGCTTTGTATTCGTCGAAATACTGGTCGTCACCTTTAGGCACCGGTCCCGAAATGATGAGAGGTGTACGCGCATCGTCGATAAGCACCGAGTCGACCTCATCGACAATCGCGTAATAATGTTTGCGCTGCACAAGGTCTCCGGGAGTCATAGCCATGTTGTCGCGCAGATAGTCGAAACCGAATTCGTTGTTCGTGCCGAACGTGATGTCGCATTCATAAGCCGCACGGCGTTCGGGAGTGTTGGGCTGATGCTTGTCGATGCAGTCTACCGTAGAGCCGTGGAACATGTAGAGCGGACCCATCCACTCCGAGTCACGTTTTGAAAGGTAGTCGTTGACCGTAACGACATGCACGCCGCGCTTCGACAGCGAACGGAGGAACACTGGCAACGTTGCCACAAGAGTTTTACCTTCACCGGTCGCCATTTCGGCGATTTTACCCTGATGGAGCACGATACCGCCGATGAGCTGCACGTCATAGTGCACCATATCCCACTTGATTTCATTACCGCCTGCGAGCCAGTGATTTTTCCAGATTGCTTTGTCTCCTTCGATGCTTACGAAGTCTCTGCCCTGACCTGCCAGTTCGCGGTCAAGAGCAGTGGCGGTGACTTCAATGGTCTCATTCTTTGCGAAACGCGATGCTGTCTCACGCACCACGGCGAAAACTTCCGGGAGATGTTCGTTGAGCTTGTCCTCGAGGATGTCGAGAATATTCTTTTCGAGCTTGTCAATCTTGTCCCACACGGGCTGACGTTCCTCGAACGGAAGTGTTTCAACCGTTTCCCGCAGTTCTGCGATAGCTTTATTGTCTGCATCGGTTGCCGCTGCAAGGTCAGCACGCACGGCGTCGATACGTGAGCGCAACTCATCATTGCTGAGATTTTCGAGTGACGGACCGATAGCTTTGATTTTGTCTACAATCGGGCGGATGGCTTTAAGGTCGCGTTGCGACTTGTTGCCGAATATTTTACTTAATACTTGAACGAATGACATTTGTCTATTTGTTGGATTATTGTTTGTAATCTGATTGTGGAAAGATGCCGTCGGTTGACCGCAGTGACGGCTGTGCGGTAGCATGAGGACTTACTCAAGCCCTATAGCCGGCAGCGATGCGGCATTAGGCGAACGGATGCGGAGCAGACGCGCCACCGTCGGAGCTATCGCTCTTGCATCGACAGGAATGTCGATGCGTCTGGGGGCGATGCCGGGGGCGAGAATGAATGCCGGAGCCGTTGCGGCGGCGATACGTTCGACCTGATTGCGCGAACTCGGTGCTCCGATATAGTCATTGATTATCTCCCAGCCGGGAATGACATTGACATAGATGTCGCCGGCAGAATTGATGTTCGTATTTCTCTTGACCGCACTTCCGTTATCTCCTGCGTCCCCTGACAAAATCTGGTCTATGGTGAAGACATCCTTTATTCCGCTCATTTTAGCGATGAACGCTGCGGCTTCCGCTCTCACAGCTTTGGCGTCGAGTCCCTTCTCCTTTATCAGATTTGTGTTGAGGTAGAAGTGTCCGTTATGATAGCCTTTGACCCATTCGCCTGTGCCGTAGACTGCCATGAGGTACATGTTGAGCAACGAACCGGCTTTGCGCGTCGAAAACTCCCCGTAAGGTATGTTCCATTTCTCATCGTCGCGACGGACAGTAGACGAGGGTGGGGTAGCGACAAGGAATATCACTGAATTTCCGCCTGTTGCGTGGTCGACATCTGAAAACAGCTGTTCGATATTACGGTCAAGTCGGATGTAGCTGTCCATCATTTCCAGACGATTGTCAGGATTTTTGGCGTATTCGAAAGGTGCTACTGTGTAGGTCACATTCAACATGTCGACTCCGTCATGACTCCCTAACGAAAGCGTTTTTATGAACTCATTGGCGAGTGATGTGACTTCTGCGTTGACCGGTGCTGAATTCTTGAAAATATTATACCTCTCACTGTTCCCCCGAGGGAAAACGTAGCGGAACGGATAATGTTTCAGATGGTCGGGTAAGTCGGGATAGTCCGACATTTTCAGAGCCGGAGTCCAGCTCATTGTATCGAGCTTCGACGCAAGAGGAGTGATGCGGTTTCTGCCACCGACCAGCGCGGGAACATCCTTGTAGAAGGTCGTCGTAGCCCAGTTACCGTTAGTGTCGCTTATCCAGAACGCGCTGTTGGCTGCATGACCTCCCAGCAGGATAGCTTGCTGAGGGTCCGGTGATATCGCATAGACATTTGTCACGCCTCCTCCGGCTATTCTGACTTCGTCGGCGATAGTGCTGACGAGCAAACCGGCTGGCGAATATGTCTCGCTTGTGAAATTTCCTATGGTCGAAGGGTCAAGAAGTATCGGTTCGAGGCGTTGCGCTTCAACATCATATTTGAATTCAGAACCGATACCGGTGACAGCCGGGGATGCTCCGGTCATGACTACGGCTGTGGCTGCGACCGGGTCAAGTGCCGTCCCATAATCGACATTCGAAAGCATTACACCGTCGCGAAGCAATCGGTTGAAGCCTCCTTCCGAAAAATAATCGCGCAGATTGTTGATATAATCAGCCTGAAGACCTTCCACCACAATGCCAACGACAAGTTTCGGACGCTCCTTACCCCCGGAAGCCGATAATGACATTCCGACCATGGAAGCAAGCAGTACAACGACCAGACGAGATGAAAGTGTCGAGTTTATTCGCGGCATTTAACGTTGTTGATATTCAGATAAATATAGTTGCATGCTCTGATTGCGTCGGCGATAATCAGCGGATAGAATGCGATGTTGAGAACCTGAATACCCGCAGCTGCCGTCACAAGCATAGCTATCAGAGCTACAAAGTTAACAATTTGATATGAAAAAATGATTACTTTGCAGCGATTAATCCATATAAATATCGTAGGAATAAAGCACAGCGGATTGAGCCAAAGCAGAACGACATTAGGACTTGTAGCTTCGTGAACCGAAATGAACACAAGGAATGCTATCACACTTCCGGCAAGACCGAAAATTCCGTAAAACGATGCGTCAAACCAACGGGTTACCCTTTTTCGTCGAATATCTCTGATTGTTAGCGCGATAACAATTGCTAAAATTACGAGGCTGGCAGCCAGAGGAGTGAGATACCACGGCGTCGCATCACATATTCCGGCATCAGCAGCCATATCGTTAATAACAGTGATACTGTCTACAAGCTCCTTGCCGGCTGCCGTCGCACCGATAAGTTGCCGGTCAAGAACAACGGGAGCAAACGATTTTTCGCGATTAGTGAGTGTATAGTCTATGCCCGAACCGAGTGCGAGGTCAATGCCGAACTGATACCAGGGATAGTTCCTGTGGTAATATCGCATTATGGAGCGAAAGCTATCGTCTCCGGCAAGAGCTGTGTCCGGTGAGCCGAGATGAATTGTATCTCCGATTGCAGTCTCGACTATGTGCAAAGGTCGTGTGGCGCAGTTGTCTTTGACGTAGTTATACCGATAAGTGCGGTTCTCCGGTCTTAGATTCTCCTTGAGTAAATCAATCAGCCTCTGCTTTTGTTCGGGAGAAAGATTCAGCCGGTGTTCAACAATGCGACGGTTTTGACGCGCATAAGAATTAACGACATAATCCCAAGGAATGGCGGTAACCCAATAGTCTGTCTCACCTTTCACGAAGCGGTAGACGAAGTTGGGTTGCTCGAAATCGTAAGTGCCATAGCTTATGGCGACATCTCCTTCGGGCATGTTGATTCTCAGAACCGAATGCCCTTCAAGCTCATAAATGTCTGCGCCCGGATAGAAATTGACGAAGCTGACGGTTGTGTCGGCAGGCAGAGCCATAGCAGACACCGAAATGAGGCATGTCAGTAGGAGTAATGATTGTCTGAGATTAGAAATCATCGCGGGTAGACAGTGCTTTTGCGAGTGATGCAATCATTGATGCATCAAGCTGTTTCAATGTGGCAAGCGGTTTGTTGACAAGTGTCCAGTTGCGTTGTGCACGTTTCCAGTCATCGTTGATTTTGCCTTTATCACGTTCGCGGTCGTTGCGGTATTGTGCCACACCGCCGGCTTCTTCAAGATAAGCTGCTGCAATTTGTTCGTATTGCTCGTTGACGGACCATTCCAATGAACCTTCATAGAAACGTCGTGCCAAATCGTTGATAAGTTTTACATCGGTCGCTGCCGTGGTTGATAACGCATTATCAAAATACTCGGCTGTTTCCGGACGTGAGTATTGATAGTTTACTCTCGGATTGACACGCTGAAGTCTGTATTTGCCGTCTCGGACATCAATGACGTAAGTCATCATAACCGTGGCTGCGACAAAATCAGATGGCATCGCTACGGGACAACTCCATTTTATTATCATTGTGCCTTGTTCGGCGTCTTCCATGTCGATGACATTCGAGCGGTCAAATGTGAGTGATACCCATTTCCGCAGATTATGCCATTGCTCGTCTTTTGAAAGGTCGGTTCGTCCGGTCTGTAACTCCAGCATAGGTTGATAGTCGGCGGTCTGAGCCGAAATATCCGCGCGGCAAATTATTATGGCGGCTAAAAAAAGTAATATCGGAGAGAGTTTCATTGTATATTGATAAGTTTATGAGTTTGCAAAGAAAGTCGCCAGCGAGGGTGAGACAGAATGTAGCTGACTGTTTCCGGGATGTTTGTGCCTGAGCAAGGCTGCAGGAAATGTCGTGGTGCCGGCAGCAGTTCAGCTATCTGTTCGACATCCTGACCCTGATAAACAATCTTCAGTTCATCGATGCGGTCTACTTGCCATGGAGCTTCTTTGGGAGAACATGTCACCCAGTCGACTCCTGTCGGTACGGGATTGCTGCCGTTGGTTTCGATTTGGATGAAAAAGCGGGCGGCTTTTATGGCGCGTATCAGGTCTGAGTCCAGCTGCAGGGTAGGCTCGCCGCCGGTGATGACAAGATGTCGTGATTGGTAGCGTGATATTTCATCGACAATTTCTTCGGCTGTCATATTTTTGCCTGACTCGAATTCGGTGTCGCAGAATCCGCAGCGGCGGTTGCAACCGCTGAAGCGCAGGAATACGGCAGCCGTGCCGGTGAAAAAACCCTCCCCCTGGAGAGAGTAGAAGATTTCGTTAATTTTATAGGTCTTTTTCATAACTTGCGATGTTTCCTTCACTTTCCTGGACATCGACCCGATAGCAGTTGTCGACATTGTCGCATATCCAGCGGGCGATGTTTTCAGCTGTCGGATTGAATGGAAGAACGTCATTTAGGCATGCATGGTCCAGCCGGTCGGTGACAAGACGTTTTATGTCGGTGAAGTCCGTCACCATTCCGTTACTGTTGAGTTCTGCTGCTCTGCAATGGACTGTTACTATCCAGTTGTGACCATGAAGAGATGTGCATTTGCTTTCATAATCAAGAGAAAGCTTGTGAGATGCAGATATTTCGATGCGTTTGGTAACGTAATACATATGGCTTTAATGAGGTTGAGTTAAGAGTTTTCAGAGGATAGTTCTGCAGGATATTCAACTACCGGGATGTCGTTTTTCTCAGCCAGGTTAATCAGATAGCGGAGTGCGGCCTCACGGGTATCTTCGATTTCACAGTCTTTGATTGCCTGTTTCAGGTTGGAAGCGAAGAAACCGACTGTCGGAGATTGAGGCAGCCCGAAGATTTTCATTATCTCAAGTCCGTCTATAGGGTTGCGTTTGGCTCGTTCGGCATCTTTTGCTCGTATTTCTTTGAATTTTTCTTCGACAATGTCAAAATTATCGAGAAAACGCTGTTTTTTTTCTTCGTTTTTACTTGTGATGTCGGCGCGCGCCAGTATCATAAGGTCATCGAGGTCTTCTTCGGCATAATTCATCAGCCGTCTTACGGCACTGTCAGTAACTTCCTCTTCGACAAGCGCGATAGGGCGCATGTGGAGGTCTACCAGTTTTTTGACATAGCGCATTTCTCCACCGAGCGACATGCGCAGACGTTTGAATATGCGCGGTATCATCTTTGCACCGACGATATTATGATTGTGGAACGTCCAGCCGAGCGTGCGGTCATAGCGTTTGGTGACAGGTTTTCCTATGTCATGGAACAGGGCAGCCCATCTGAGCCATTCGTTATCGGACGCAGCGGCAACATTGTCGAGGACTCCGAGCGTATGATAAAAATTATCCTTATGTGCGCGTCCGTTGACGACTTCCACTCCCTTCAGCGCAGCTAATTCGGGCATGATGATTGCAAGAAGCCCCGAGCGCAAAAGGAGGTCCCAGCCGATAGACGGTTTGGGAGAACGCATTATTTTAGAAAGTTCGTCTTTAATGCGTTCGGGTGTTATGATTTCAATTCGGCTTGCGTTGCGGCATATCGCATCGAATGTCTCCGGGTATATCTCAAACTGAAGCTGGGTGGCGAAGCGGACGGCGCGAAGCATACGCAACGGGTCGTCACTGAAGGTAATGTCAGGGTCAAGAGGTGTGCGAATCCGCTTTCGCTCGATATCGCCCAGACCGTCATAAAAATCAAGCAAGTCTCCGAATGTCTCCGAATTGACAGAAATCGCCATTGCGTTGATAGTGAAATCGCGTCGGGCGATGTCATCGGCGAGAGTTCCGTCTTCGACTATAGGATTTCGAGAATCACGGTGATATGATTCCTTGCGTGCTCCGACAAATTCGAGTTCGATATCGCCGCGTTTTATCTGTGCAGTGCCATAGTTGCGAAATACCGCGACATGTGTCTTTGGTCCAAGTTCCCGACCGACGGCTTCGGCAAGTTCAATGCCTGAGCCGACTGTGACAAAATCTATGTCTTTGGAGTGACGCCCGATGATAATATCTCTTACGTACCCACCTACCACATAACATTCACGACCGATTTCATCGGCTGTCTGACCGACGGTCTTGAAGATTTTCCGTGATATTTTGTCCTTGAGATTGAGGGTCATTCGAAACTTATGATTTCACGTGGTGCATGTGTGACACATTCCATTGGCCCTTCCGGCTTCACGACATAGGTATTCTCTATGCCTACGGCTCCGACTCCAGGAATTACAAATTTAGGTTCGAGTGCGATTACATTGCCGGCTTCAAGTATAGACTTCGAACGCGGGGCGATAACCGGTGATTCGTTGATTTCTATACCCAGTCCATGACCGACAAATCCGGCATGCTGACGATGACCCATGAATTCATTTTCAAAACCGGCATCCACCGCCATCAGACGGCACATTTCGTAGAGTGCTTTCGCCTCTGTCCCAGGACGTCCTTCTTCGGCAAATCGGTCACATATCGCGATAGAAAGATTGTGGGCGTCGATAGCTCGTTGCGGAAGGTCGTCGCGAAGAGAAAAGCATCGGGTCATATCTGTCATATAACCGGTGAAGTTGCCGTTTACATCGACCATTATGCTTTCGCCCTGACGAATCAGACTGCCGTCGGCTCCTACGGGTATGGATGGGTCAAGCCCCGCTCCCCCCATGGCAAAATCATAAGGAGAGGGGCTGTCAGCATTGTCGCCGACAAGAATATTACCCATGAAAAGTTCCATGTCATCACCGTTGATACGGAACTGACCGAGACAGCCTTCGCGTCGAGCCATGCGCTCGATTTCTATCTGGAGGTCGATGTCCCGCATTCCTGGTTCATATAGTTTGGGTATCCTTTCGTAGAGTCGGGTCTGTTTGATGCCCGAGATGCGTATTTTTTCGAGTTCGAATTCTGTTTTTACAGCTCTGGCTTGTGCCAAAACTCCTGATGCATCGCGGTATATGAAAGCATCACCGAATGCTTTTTCTATACGCACAACTGTTGAGTAGACTGTACTTGACATTTCCAGTCCCAACGTTCCGCATGTGAAGCCGGTCAACGGAGGTAATTCTTCTATCTTGCGTATTGCTGCGGCATGTTCGTCTTTAAGCACAGTCGGGCGGCGCACACCATAAAGCGGCTCTCCTTCGACTGGAATGAAAATGTATCCGCAGAACACTCTGCCTGTCAGATAATAGATGTTTGCGTTGCTGCTGATTAATATGGCATCAATGCCTGCAGTCGACATGAGACCGCGCAGACGCGACAGGCGTATATTCAGTTCTTCTTCGGGTAGAAGCTGTAGTTTGTTGAATTCAGGTTTGTTCATGTCTAATGAATATGAACTGTAAAAATCAGATTATATTAAGTATATCACTGAATTTTGTCAAAATATATTCGGGCATTCTGGCAGAACCGAATCCGTAGGAAGCCCAAGCAAAGTCAACGCCGGCTTTCCGGCAAGCCTCCTCATCTCCCTTTGTATCGCCGACATAGAGCGGTGATTTGAGGTTGTTACGGTTGACAATCAGCGAGATGTTCGCAACCTTGTCAAGTCCGTTGTCGCCGTTACTCAGAGTGTCGCTTATATACGGCTGAAGCCTTGTAAAGCGCAGAAAGTTTGGAAGTCCGTCTGCCGAACAGTTGCTAACCATCAGCAACTTGTGGGTGCGCGATAGTTTCTTGATGGTTTCTTCGACTCCGTCATATAATTTTCCGCCGAGGACCGGCATCATCTCACGCTCGTTTTCTCCCAGTCTGACTATGAATTCCTTATTGCCTGTTGCTTCCGGAGTGACAATCGGAACAATTCTGTCGAGGGTATTTCCCATAAGACTTATAAGTTGCTCACGTTTGACCGGTGGCTTATTGAAACCAAATTCCTCAATGGTCTTGTCCCATATTTGGCAATAAGATTCAACGGCATCCCACAAAGTGCCGTCCATATCGAATATTATGCCATCATATCTGGACATCTTCATTATTGATTTATCTGTGCGTCTCGTAAGGTATAAATACTACCCCGAGCTGTTCGATATCACTGAGTCTGTCGACTCGCATTATATGGCGCAGTGTTACGTCGGCAGGTGTTGACAATGTTACGTCGCGAAGGACTGTGTCAACGCGTTGAAAACTCAATCCCGCACCTCGACCCAGCCAGTTGCCGAAATCATCGGCAAGCACGATATTTACCGAATCGGAAACGGTTTTGTCTTGCTGGGGATAATTGATTTCAAGCCATATATTGCTGTAAGGATAGGCTGCGGTGTGACGCACGACAACGGCGATATCCCCGCGAATAACGGAGTCAGGCGACTCGATGTTGAAATGCACGGTGTCACCATAAGCCCATCCTTCGGCATCTATAGGATGATATTCACCTGTTTCCTTAAAACCGGAGCATGCAGACAACAGCGTGAAAAACGCCATGACTAACAATATTACCGCGCGCGAGTTAAGCATTTGGTTGTTCGCTTGTTGGTTTGGGCGTGTCAGACGATGGATTATGACCGTCGTTTTGCTGTCGGTGTTTGTGCTGTTGTTTGCGGCGACGGTCGTTGCGCTGCTGGCGATTTTCATCAGGATTATTGTTTTCCCCATTGTTATCGCCCGCAGGTCGGTTGTCTCCGTTTTTCCCTGCTTTCGATTTGTTTTTCCTTTTCTTCTTTTTATCGAAACGGGTGACGTCGTCCTGACCGAGTATGTCTCCGAATGCTTTTTTCTCTGCAGGTTTGGCAGATATCTCTCCTTCGAGAGTCAGAGGCTTTTCACCTGCTTTATTCATCGCGATGACTTCAAAAGCACGGTCAGCACCGATTGTCACGAGATTTGCCGCTATATTCTTGTCGGTAGAGTAGGTGATTTCACGTTTGAATATGTCGGTTTTGAAGTGGAAATATGTAGCGTCGGCTGTTTCGAGACGCGCGTCACGCGGAGGCATACGTTTCGAACTTTCCACGTAAGTATCCACTTCGAAATTAAGACAGCATTTCAGTTTGGCACATTGTCCGGCAAGTTTTTGAGGATTGAGTGAAATATCCTGATAGCGGGCGGCGCTTGTGGCTACAGATACGAAATTGGTCATCCAGCTTGAACAACACAACGGACGTCCGCATGGACCGATGCCACCGATGCGACCGGCTTCCTGACGAGCGCCGATTTGTTTCATTTCAATCCTCACCTTGAAGGTCTCGGCGAGGACTTTGATGAGTTGTCGGAAATCGACGCGTTCATCTGCGATATAATAGAATATCGCTTTGTTTCCGTCGCCCTGATACTCGACATCGCCGATTTTCATGTTCAGGTTGAGACTCTCCGCGATTTTTCGAGCGCGAATCATCGTGTCGTGTTCCTTGGCTCGTGCTTCCTCGAATTTTTCGATGTCGGCAGGCTTGGCTTTTCGGAACACGCGCTTTATTTCCGCGTCGGCTTTGACTCGGGCTTTGCGCATGCTGAGATTGACAAGAGCACCAACCAGAGTCACCTGACCGATGTCGTGACCCGGTGATGCTTCGACAGCCACGATGTCACCGATTTCAAGCGGTATGTTGGTCGAGTTCTTATAGAAGCCTTTACGGGTGTTCTTGAACTGAACTTCGACCATATCGCTGTCGGCATATCCGCCCGGGATATCTTCGAGCCAGTTGAACGAGTGCAGCTTGCCGCGGGGTTCGCCGTGGCAGCATTTTCCACATCCCTGCTGCGGACGCCCTGCTTCAGCTTCGCTGAGGTTCTGTTCTTTTTCGTCCATGTTAGCGGGTCTGATTATTTAGCAAAGCTGACGGCGCGTGTTTCGCGTATCACGGTGATTTTGACCTGTCCGGGATATGTCATTTCATCCTGAATGCGGCGTGCGATTTCTGACGAAAGTTTTTCAGTTTCGGTATCGTCGATTTTGTCTGCTCCGACAATTACTCGCAACTCGCGACCTGCCTGAATAGCATAGGTCTTGATTACACCGGGATAGGAGAGCGCGAGCTGTTCGAGGTCTTTGAGTCGCTTGATATATGCTTCGACGATTTCACGGCGTGCACCGGGACGTGCGCCTGAGATTGCGTCGCAGACCTGTACGATGGGTGCGAGGAGCGAAGTCTGTTCGATTTCGTCGTGGTGAGCTCCGATAGCATTGCAGATTTCAGGCTTCTCCTTGTATTTTTCGGCAAGTTTCATGCCGAGCAGTGCGTGAGGCAGTTCGGGTTCTTCGTCAGGAACTTTGCCTATGTCGTGGAGAAGACCTGCGCGACGTGCTTTCTTGGGATTAAGTCCGAGTTCAGATGCCATGATAGCGCAAAGATTGGCTGTTTCGCGAGAGTGCTGGAGAAGATTCTGACCATAGCTCGAACGATATTTCATCTTGCCGACCATGCGGATAAGATCGGGGTGCAGACCGTGGATGCCGAGGTCGATGGCGGTGCGTTTGCCGGTTTCGATGATTTCTTCTTCAATCTGTTTGCGCACTTTCGCAACGACTTCCTCGATGCGTGCGGGATGGATGCGACCGTCGGCAACGAGTTGATGGAGAGCGAGACGGGCTATTTCGCGACGTACGGGGTCAAAGCCGGACAATACGATTGCCTCGGGAGTGTCATCGACTATGATTTCAATGCCGGTGGCAGCTTCGAGCGCACGGATATTGCGACCTTCGCGACCGATGATGCGACCTTTGATTTCATCGGAGTCAATGTGGAAAACAGTGACGGAGTTCTCGATTGCAGTTTCTGTTGCCACACGTTGTATGCTCTGGACTACAATTCGTTTTGCCTCCTTGTTGGCGGTCATCTTTGCCTCGTCCATAATGTCGTTTATGTATGAAGCGGCTGCTGTCTTTGCCTCGTCTTTGAGAGACTCGATTAGCTTTTCGCGAGCCTCGTCAGACGACAGCCCCGAGATGTGCTCGAGCTGTTCCTGCGCGTTGCGGTGGAGACGGTCAAGTTCTGCCTGGCGTGCTTCGGCTGCGGCATATTGCTGTTCGAGAGCCTGACGTGAAGCCTCGATTTCATTTTTGGCACGGGCGTTCTCGCTCTGCTGCTGGTTGAGCTGGAGCTCGCGCTGCTTGATTTTTGCCTCGGCAGATTGCATCTTTGCCATCTTCTGATTTGCCTGTTTCTCTGCATCGGCAGTAATCTGAAGGGCTTCTTCACGACCTTCGAGTATTTTGTTGCGTTTGAGGTCATCAGCCTCGCGTTCAGCGTCGGCAACGATTGTTTTCGCACGTGTATTCGCCATAGAACGCTGGAGCAAAAGAGTGACGCCCACTGCGACACCGGCTGCTATAACGCCTACGGCTATGCATATCAGTATGTAGGTTAAATCCATGATATTTAGTTTATAATATTATAGTTGTTTAATGTTAATAGTGTCAAATAAAAAACGCACGTCTGCATTAACGGTGAATTACCGTGTAATACAGACAGTGCGGTGATAATTTTCTGACTCACTCCTGAGTCTTGTGACCGGGCGACAATGCGCCTCAGAGTAGTTTTATCAATCGACCTTTAACAGCAGGTCGTCAAGCTGTTTTTCAAAATTGTCAATCATACGCGCCTGACTTTCCAATTCGTCGCTTTTCCGATAGTAGAGTTCGGCAAAAGCGAGTGCCACTCTGGCAAGCACGTCTTGCGACGATTTATTTTTAAGTGCCTGACGCCAGTCCGCCCATAACCTGTTGACGTGAAACTCAGCCTTGCGGTAGACTATTTCCTCGTCACGGTCGATTTCGAAATGTATCGGTTCGACGTCGGCTATCTTGATTGTTACTCTAAGTTTATCGTTCATCTACATCTTCATTCTTTCAGGTCGAGGATGCAGCGGTCAATATCCCGCACTAATCCGGATATCAATGATCTCGCGTTCTCAATTCCCTTCCTATCGGGAAAAAGGGAGGAAGCAAGGCTTAGATATTCATTGTCGACGCGCAGACGGGCGGCTTCTTTTTCGCTCGTTTCAAGTTTCCTTTCAAGTTCGGCGATGCGTTCGAGAAGTTCATCGCGTTGCTTTGTCAGGCGCTTGCATCGCTCAACTATCAGATCAGCCTTCGCTGCTACACGTTCAAGCTGCTGTTTGAGATCCACTGCCATTTTCTATCCAAATTTTCACAAAAGTAATGATTATTTTTTGAATAACCGCTTCATAACCGAGTTTTTTGAAAAAAATTTATACCTTTGTGTGGATATTGTATAAAAAACTGATTACATGAAAAGAATTGCAGTAGGTTTAACTTTCATGAGCGTCGTTTTAGCACTTGTCGCTAAAGAAAAATGTAAGGTCATCGTTGTTTCTGAGAATGATACACGCCCGATAGAGCTCGTGATTACTCCGGTCGGACTTGATTCGAGATTAGCAGCCGACAGCCTGAAAACGAAACTGGAAAACGGTCGATTCGAATGTGATATAGAGACCGATTGTATTGAAAGTTATGAAATAAGAGATTTCGGAGAATTGGAAGCGCAAGGTCGAACGAGTCGTTTCGCTCAATTTTTTGTTGAAGACGGTGCTACCGTTACATTGACTCTTGACGGAAATACGATTAAAGCGGAATCTAACGGAAAGGAATTTAACGCATGGAATGATATTGACCGTCTTAGTTATGAAAATTTCGGGGATGAAATTGCAGCAATAGAGGCTAAAGGTGATGATGCGACCGAAGAGGAAATAGATGAACTGGACAATCGTATTATAGAATGGCAAATGCAATATTATGCCGAGCATCCGACGCTCGGTTTCGTCTTAGATCTTGAAGAACGTCTGTCATCTTTTCTTTTTGTCGATAAGCGTTTGGATAGAAGGCTAAATATATATCATGACAATTATGAGAACCTTTATCCCGGTCACCCGGTACATGAAAAGATTGCGGAACAAGAGAAAAAGGGTTTTGAAATATACGGTAGGAAATTCAATGATTTCCAACTGCTGACATTGGACGGTGATACGGTCAATATTTCGGAATATTATAAAGACCGTCCGACTCTGATTGTATGCTGGGCGACATGGTGCATCCCCTGTCGCGGCGAATGTCGTGATATAATTCCGTTTTTTGAAAAATATCGCGATAAGGGACTGAATGTCGTCGCTATTGCCAGAGAGTTCAAAGCAACAGATAATTTGAAAAACGCTGTTACAGAGGATAACTATCCTTGGCCGACACTGCTTGATCTTGACGATCAATTTAAAGTGTTTGAAAAACTCGGTGCGACAAGTTCAGCTCTTTTCCTGCTTGATCCGACAGGAAAAATTGTCGCTTCCGGCTATGATATATCTGATATAGAACCGGTAGTCGCGGATATGTTAAAATAACGTGAGAATCGCCCCGCCAATCTGTAATAGAGATGGAAACAGTGGTGAAACATAATGCTCGCCCACGCCATTGTGATAACATACTGTTATAGATGTAGCCTACTCAAATATTCCTTTCAGTGATTTTGCGGTAGCAGACCCCAAGTTTGCCACGAGCAAGGATATAGGCTGCCGTCAGTCAACAAAGGCTATCCAAAATTATTCCTTCATCAAAGCTATGGACTCCGTGCGTGAGGGTGTTTTAGTAGCCATCATTGCCTCGCATGGCGTGATGAATTCCGCCTCGCCATTCGTGCGTATGGAGTTAGTCAAACGCGCTGACGTTGTAGCGGCATTGCGTCCGCCAAACAATACCTTCTCCGACAATGCCGGAACTGATGCAGGGGTCGACCTTATCATATTGCAGAAGCATACAGGTAAGAAAGCACTGTCGGCAGATGAGGAGTTTTTCATCATGTCGGTCGTTTACCGACAGACAAAAGTGCCAGGCAACAAGTTCTTTCAGGCGTTTTTACAGAATGTTATCTGCAACGATGCTCTTCGTGATAAGTTACTTGGGCGGAATAATCCCCATGAAAGCGATTCTCTATAGCAGCATAACAATGGGATAGAGCAATAATTACCAAAATCAAGATGGTTTCAAAGATTACAACAGTCTTTAATCCCACTATTTTTCTTGTTATTATATGATTTATTAATGCGTATAATAATATAATAAAGCAGGCTTTAAGTAGTACCAACATCAATCCGATTGGCTTGGCACAAATCCAGGCATTATAGGCAAAATCATAAAATATACCTATGAAAGTGGCGTAAAGAAATAAATATGCAGCTACACTTTTGAAAATTTTTATTGATTGATTATTGCATCCTTGACGCATACTTTTATTCAATTATTTTTGTATATAATTACCGCTCGGATTCCACTTCATAATTGATTGAAATGCTGAACTCGGTAGAGTATAAAAATTGCATTTCATCTGATAACCATTGAATACATCAACAATACCAAATGGAGTAGGCATGGGAATATAAGACGGCACAATCTTAGGCTCTGATACAGGGATTCCTGCTTCAACCATCGCTTTTTGAACTGCTGTAGCGCAATTATTGTCAATCAAATCATATTCTGATTTTGCTGTCTTAGAAAAGCTGTTTCTCATGGTTGCATCTTGTTCAGGGGTCGTGGAAATCTGGAAGCCCTCTGAAAATCCAAAATGATTCATAGATTTATTATCTTTACTGTTCCCGTTTCTTACATTATAGGAAGAATGGAGAAATTCCTGAGGAGAATCCCATGAGCCGACTGCGACATCATTAAATGTTCTTCCACCAGAATGTGAACCTGAAAAATACATGTTATTCCCATTTACAGAATAATACTGCCATTTCCCTTCCTCATTCTGAATTAACAGGGCTAAATGTTGATGACCAATATCATATCCATAATTTAAGACAACGATATCTTCTCCAGTAGGATCAACACAGTTCACAGGATCACCGCCACAATATGAATATGGCGAAAGATGGGAATACGCCTGGCTACTTAGTGGATAAAGCAGCACAATTAATATTAGATGAATAGATTTCATTTTGACTGTATTTTTTCTTTGATATACTTTTGAGCTTCTATTGCTTGTTGTTTTCGGCGTTCTCTGATTTCTTCAGTTTCTTCGGTCATGTACGTTTTGTTAAAGCGCCGTTTAGTTTCATCCATCAAATTTATAAGATATGCTGCATAATCATCGACGATATTTCCGGTTGTCATAAGATAATCCCGAATTATTCGCTCAAGTGACTTGCCTCGTATTATCCAGGCATTAGGATTCATCGGATAGATCTCTAATGATCGGCTTGCGCAATAGTAGGTGAATTCATCATAACGGTCGAATTTCTTCCAATATCCAAATGCAAGATCTGCCATTTGACATGCAACAGTCTGAAGGTCCGTTAGCGGAGTCATATATGTACCGACAATCACGGCAGAATCGCATATCTCAAAATCTTGCTTTATCCACCAAGACGGATTCATCTGATTGGTTGTTAATTCGAGATTTATCCATTCTTCAGGCGTAATATTATCCTCATCTTTATACATGATATAACTGTGGCGTGGGGCATGGGCTAATGCTACATCGGCATTTAATTCATTAGCAAGTATTTTATACATCCACGGAAGGGAACGACACTGACCTTTATGTGTTTTTAGCGTCCGACTGACAAATTGATGCTCAAAAGCTTCTTCATCCATTGAGAAGGATTCGAAATCATAGGTATATGGTGTATACCCATTCCCGGAAAACGGGCTGACCATATATGATGTGATAGACATCTGCATGCCTGTCTTGTATATATGCATGTTATTTACGTCATATAAAGAAAGTATGAATGTCTTTATCCTATCAATTTCGTCGCAGAAGTCAGTTCTATAGTCTAAATTCCCTTCATAAAATGCCCATTCAGCAAGATAGACGGCTCTTTTTATCGACAGCGTGTCTCGGCCGGCAAGCATATCTGACATTTCATTGAAAGCAGATACATAATAGACCTCAGCTGTCATTGATTGCGCTTTTACCGACAACTGTAGCGGAAATAATAGAAGATATAGCCATAACCTCCTCATAGATTGTAAAATTATGAAAATCTGATAGAATGATAAAAAATTATGATATGTTTTACAACATAAGTTTCAAGGCGGAAAACCGTGTGGCGTTCTTCAACCGGATAAAGAACAATGACTATGACTGCGTGATAATGTCGTATGACCAGTTCGGCAAGATACCTCATCCGTCGGAGATGAAGCAGCAGGAAGAATACCTTGCAGGAAAGAAAGTGCTCGTATGCGAATGGAAGGACAAGTTCGGCAACGACTGCACGATTTACTTCCAGTACAATCCCTAAAAGGGACAGCCTGAGATCACGCGGATGTATCCACGCAGCAATAAGGTCATGGGCATCGCCGAGGATAGCAAGACCCAGATGAACGTCACTAATGACGACAAGACCAATGAGACTAACAAGCGTGTGAAATAGCCTCTACTGGCTCATCTTCAGCCGCATGAAGGTTAGAATATGATGTATCCCGAATCTTTCAGCCACTCATGATGAAGAATCTTTGAGGTCACAGATGTTTTGCCTGACCCATTGGGCCCGGCAATCACAATCAGAACAGGTCGATGCTCAGTAGCTGCCATTCTTAATTCTATTTATGGCATCGCCCCATTTCTCT
>CAMWNF010000039.1 GCA_947175535.1 uncultured Bacteroidales bacterium | reverse complement strand
CTATAGTGCCGTAGGATGTCTTTCGAAAGTTGCGATAGTTTCCGGACGTTGCGACAGCTGCATTGTCAAGAGGAATTATGTACATGGCGACATGTTCTGCCGCAGCAGCCACAGGTGCGTCAATCTGAACCCGCCAGGTCTGATTGCGTGGATTCGAGCCGGAGGCTGCGATTTCGCCCCCGATTTCAACAAGAAAGTCAGAAATGCCGTTGCGGCGGAGCATTTCAGCTATAGCATCGACTCCATAACCTTTAGCAACAGAAGAAAAGTCGAAACGTGTGTCCGGCGACGGTTTGATAACTTTCGAATCGCGAATGGCGCATCTGTTTATTCCGACAGTTGCAAGAGCGGCGGTGAGAGTCTCGTCATCGGGTATGATGACAGAGTCTGTCTTGATGGTACCGAAGCCCCAAAGGTCGGTCAGCGGTCCCACCGTCGGGTCAAAAGCGCCGCCACTCAAATCTGATATTTTTTGGGAAAGACTAAATACGCGAATGAATGATTCTCCGACTTCTATATCTTCATTACGGTTGACCTTTGAGACGGCGGAAGTGGGAGAGAACATTGAAAGTTGCTGTTCTATGTCGTTCATAACGGCAACGATTGAGTCTCCCATATCTGTAGGCGCGGAATAGACAATTCGGTAAGTGGTGCCCCATACGGCCCCCGAGTTTATGTGATTTTTGTTGCTACAGCTTGCAAATGTGAGAATTATAGCGTAAATTAGCGGCAACGCAAACGAAGTTCGAGTCATAACAAAGTTTTTTATTACAAAAATAGTGTTTTCGGTTTGAACTTGGATTGACGGGTATTGTTTAATCATCAAAAAAATAGTTATGAACAAATCGTTTGTATTTCTTGCCGAAGGTTTCGAGGAAATGGAGGCAATTATTCCGGTAGATGTGCTTCGACGCGCAGGAATGGATGTGAAAACAGTGTCAATCACCGACAGTCATAATGTGACAGGTGCCCACGGCATTACGGTAAAGGCTGATATGACGTTCAAACAAGCCGATTTTGAAGGCGCCGAATGGCTGATTATCCCCGGAGGTCTGCCCGGTGCGGAAAACCTTCATGCGTTTGACGCACTCAACGATTTACTGAAAGTTCATTCGTCAAAAGGAAAAATCGCTGCGATATGCGCCTCGCCGGCAATGGTACTTGCGCCCCTGGGTCTGCTTGCAGGGAAAGATGCGACAGGTTATCCCGGTACTGAGGAAGGACTTATTGCGGGCGGAGCTTCTGTAAAGGATGAGCGGGTAGTGGCGTTGGATAATATAATAACCGCCAACGGTCCGGCGTCGGCTCTGCGTTTCGCACTCGCAATTGTGGCAAATTCGCTTGGTGCGCAGACCGCTCAGGAGGTGGGCAGTGCAATGCTCGTTTATGGCAAGCCAATGAATTTCTATTTTTAATCGAAACTAAATAACAAAATAAAGGGTCGCTTAACGGCGACCCTTTATTTTGTTATTATTTCTTTGATTTTTTCTTGGCTTTTTTGTCAGGTAGTGGGGTGCTTTCCTGTTTTGTCTCAGTCTTTGCGACAGGCAGAGCGATGCGGCGGATGATTGGCTCCAGCAGATTTGCATAGCGAAGGAAGCCGAGGTCGGTGAAATGAAGTCCGTCTACGGTTGCTTCGTAATCTGTGCCCATTATGTGGTCTGCCGGGAGATAATGCAGATTCGGGTCTTTGGCAGCAAGTTGTTCATAGTGCTTTTTCCAAAGGGCATTAAGTGTAGTCACCTGATTTCGGGCTTCCTTGTCAAAGCGGATGTGAGGGAATAACGGGTCTTCAACAAAGAGAATTGGAACATCGGGGTGCTTTGCTCTGATGATGTTGTAGAAAGGCACGAGTAGGGTGTCAATCTGTTCAACATTTACATTCGGCACACAGTCAAGGACGAAGAGTCCCGGGTCAGGAACAGCTGCAATTATGTCGGCAATTTCCAGGTCGAGCTGTCCGTTGCCGCTGAACCCGAGGTTGATGACTTCGCGGTTAAGGCGACGAGTGAGTATGTTGCTGTGTGCCATGCCCGGACGATTGGCGCAGCCACCCTGAAGAATACTTGTTCCGTACATTACGATGGGGCGTGATGTATCGGGAAGAACCGATGATGGTGGAGTCAGGACTGACTCTGCTGCAGTGCCGATATATATGCTGTCAATACCGTCATAAAGCGGAAGATAGAGTAGATATTCACGCATCTCAGGGTCCATATTCGATATGACACGGGCTGCGGTGTCGTGGCTGTTGACATCCGGACGTGCGGTATTGACGAATGTCCACGTTCCGTCGGGTAGGAGGGTGTAGAGGTCAAGACCGCGGGTTCCGGTAGGAGTCTGATGATTCATCAGACCTTTTTCAAGATTATGCCATTTAACGGAAATGAAAGGGCTGTTTGAGGCGAACCTCAGTGCCATGCCGGCAGAATGATGTCCGAGCCACATAAGTGCATCGCGTTTTACTTTTGATTCGAGAGAGTCGGGAACTCGATAATAGCGGCGCGAAGTAGAGGCATCATCGACTGCTTTACCGATAAGAGGAAGATTCTCTGCGGAGTGCCAGGTCATTTCCTGTGCGAAGCCGACAAGGGATACTGTTGCGATTGTTAATGAAAGAATTATTTTTTTCATTGTATGACTTATTGAATATTTGATTATTCAGGTTATAGTGAGGATATTCAATTATGTTCGCCAGAACCATTTGATGCGTGTGAACGATGCGGCAGTCAGTATGGCGAGTGAAGTTACGATAAAGCCATGCAGGAAGCCGAGGAATGGCGACTGCTCAAAGAAACTCAGCGTGAAATCATCGCCGATATGGCACAGATTCAGAACGGGCATTATGAAAAGTTGTGCGGCGACGTAAGCAATCATCGGATTTTTGCCGGAAAGAGCAAACGGAGCGGTGATGACACGAACGCGATAAATGTCGCAAAGAATAACGAAGAATGCGAGACAGTAGCAAGCGAGACCTGATGTTATGAACCAGTAGTTGAACGAACAGGGGTCTTTACGGACACCGCCGTCATATGCTTCGAAAACAAGACCGAGTATAAGCAGGTAACCGCCGAGGGTCGTTATTTTACCAAGCACTCCCGAGCATGAAGGCATGCGGCGCACAATGATGCGGATTGCAAAAACAATTGCAAGACTGACAAAGAAGTTGGCAAGAAGGATGCGGTCGAACAGCATCCAGACATTAAGCCCAATCACTGCTGCCGAAAGCAGACATACGACTGCGGTCGCCCAGTTGTGGGTGATTGGAGCGGGATGTTCTTCTTTCGAGCGGTTGCTTATCCAGTTGCGGAGATATTCGCCGGCGAATGTTCCGGGAATTATAATGAAGAGATATTTCAGGAATTCAAAACGGTATAACCATGGGAGAGGAGACCAGTTATAGACTTCCTGTTGCCATGTACCGTCAAGATTTTTGCAAAGGATAAGTCCCATAAGGAACGGAAGGACGGCGACGCGAAGCCATGGCTTTCCTATTGTCAGGATATAGATAATCGTTCCAAAAGCTGCCATGTTGGCAAGCACGAGGATGATGATGTTGCTTTTGTAGAAATCGAATTGTCCGCCGTTGCGGCAGTCAACCCATATCATTATCGCTGTTGCGATAGCCACACCGACCCAGTGAATAGCGCGGCGGATCCACGGATTGAGTTTGCCGGGAATACGGAGGTAGATGGCAAACAAGAGTAAGAAGCCGAAAAGTGTAATCAGCCAATCAACGGGAGTCTGAGCCTGTCCGCCGGCAAGTGCCCAAGGGTTGATATGATACAGAAACAGTGCGAAGTAGGTGAGCTTGATGTATCTCCAAAGAGAATCAATAATAAGTCGTCCGCGACCAATGCCTCTTTTCAGACGAGAACCGATTGCAAAGGGATATGCAGCACCCATTGAAAACAGGAAGAAGGGGAAGACGAGGTCGACCCATGTGATGCCATAAACTGAGGGGTCAAATGTGCCCGAAGGAGGTGGACATTGTGCGTGAGCCATCCAGACGGGAAGAACCCAAGTCAGTATTGAGCCGGACAGTACCATCATGAATATGGCGAAGCCACGGAGAGAGTCAAGAGATTCTGCTCTTAGATTTTTCATTGGTGATATATTTTATGGTTTTAATTGAATTATTTTTCGAGAGGAGCTTCGTAAACGTTGCCGAAGCGGTCGGTTGCACGGACAGAAATCGAAGCGGCGTGATTGACGGGAGTCGCACGATAGAGGTGCTTTGTATTGTGCGGGCCAATCCATGAGTAGCGAAGACCTGATTTATCAGCCGTGCGTTCGAGCACCAGTGGGTCTTTCCCCTCATACTGAGTCATGGTCCCCATTACGACACCATCTTCGAGCCATTCGATGCGCCACTGTGAATCAGCGTTCCAGACGTTAGCTATTATATCTTCCGGATAGTCCTTCGCCGCACCTGGAGCATAGAGCCGGAACTGATAATCTTTGTCGTGACCTTTGCTCTTGAAGTACCATTTTATATCAGGACCGTCAACGACATAGACTCCGTAGCCTTGAGGCGTGCCGTCGGCGCAAAGGTCAATGTCCCACCACATGCCGCATGCTCCCGGAGTGTTATGCTCGTATGCGCGATCGTTGTATTCGACGTTGTGTGTGGTGTGCATATGTCCCGATATGAAATGTGTGTTGTACGGCTTCATCATTTCAATCAGATGACGTGCGTTAACGGTCTGTTTTGACACAGATGAGCCGTCGTAGCGGAAGGGTTGTGGCTCCGTTTCGAAAGCGAGTGGAATATGGAAGAACATGACAACGGTCGAACCTTCCGGAACATAGGAAAGATCCTGACGTAACCAGTCAAAGGTCGTTTCGTCGACATAGCCCATGTAGAAGTAATCTCTGCCTATGTAGAAAACGTTGTCAATGGCGATATAGTGAACATCACCGCGATTGAAAGAGTAATTGGTAGGACCGATATTTTTTTCGAAACGTGCTTTCGAAAGTTCATGGGTCGGCACATAGTACTGCATGTCGTGGTTGCCGTTGGTGATATAAACCGGAAATCCGAAGCCGGCGCGGTGTCTAAGACTTGATTCATATAGTTCTGGATGATCGCCGACCACATCGCCGCAGTCAATTGCAAAAACATCGTTTTTATTGAACTGACTGAAATGGTCGCGGGCATCTGCAACCTGCTCATCAAACAGACACAATTCATCTTCATTGACGACCTGAATGTCTGCCTGAGTCATGAACACGTGTTTTTTGTCGTCCTTTTTGTTTTTTATCAGATTGAAACTATAGTCGGTGCGACCTTCTTCAACCGGAATGAAAAATAAGGGACGGTTATATTCATCGACTTGAGGGAGATATCCTGCAGGGGTCGAAACTGTTATGTTTGTTGCACGGTCGTTTTTCTGAAGAGAGTAATGACCGTTCTCATCAGTTGCGACGCAATTGAAACCATCGGATACAACCACTCCCGCCAGTGGTTTTTTACCACATTTGACAGTTCCGCTTACGGTTTCCGACATATTCCATGCCGACATTGGAAACGTAGATAGAAGTAGGAGGGTGGAGAGTATGACTCTGGTTGACTTCATTTTATAGTTGGGTTTATATTACGTATTCGGATTTAATGTCTATTTTTAGACGCATTTAAAATATAGCTGTTTATGCCATCTCTCGCGGCATCCCATTTTTCCGGGTCCATTTTGAGATGAATCATATCAAAGAGGAAATATCCGTCACAAGCATTGATGCAAAGGGTTACTGATTGTCTGATTGCTGAGAGAATTTCAATCTGGCTATATTTGGCGGCGGAACCTGTCCAACGCCAATCTACGTCGGGACCACCGACAACAAGAGGACATGCCTTACCAATTTTATTTTTTGCCTGAAAGCAGAAACCTTCCATGGTCCACTCGGTGTTGCCACTGACAGCATCGGGTGTGGCATATGCGCCTATCAGCATGTGGTCCATTAAATCGGCATAGGCATATTTACGATAGTCAGGACTGCACCATTTAGCTTTAGTGGAGTGGTCATAACCTTGAGAAGACCAGTTTGCGCCGGTGTTATAATAGCTGTTATACCATCCGCCTACATAGACTCCGAATTTAATATCGGGATTGACAGATTTAACGGCATTACGGGCTTTAACCATGAAATCATAGATGGTTTTAGCACGATATTCGAGCCATTTTTGTGTGAGTGTGCTTACTTCTGCCGGTAAGTACACCTCGTTTGTCCCCGGGGGCAATATGTCGCCGGGAAAATTTTCGGGTTTGTAGCCGATATATTCTTCGAATTGTTGACGGCTAAGGGGCGAAAAGTCTGTAAACAGGTCATTGTAGCGACCGCGGTCGAGAACAATTCCGTCTATATTGTATTTTGCCAAATCAGCGAGCAAGTCACATAGATATTGCTGTACTTCAGGGTGACCGGGATTCAGAAACTTTTCCTGGTCAGGCAAATCCATTATATTGCAGGGGTTTCCGTTATTGTATCGATAGGTAGCCCATTCTTTCTTTGATGAATCACGGTATAAAAGTCCGGCAGGAGAATTGGCATTTCCACCGGTTGCATGACCGCCAATCATGGTGTTGAATCCTGCATGGACAGTCAGTCCGAGAGCATGACCTTCGTCAATAAAGGTCTGAAGATAGTCCCATGTGGCAGTACGTTTAATCGTGGTCTTAACATTGTTGACCCAAGCGTTGAGAGAAGGTACTTGCTCGCAACGCGGCGAATTATATAATATATCACCTGTCATCGGGCGTATATCGACGACTATGTCGGTGAAACCGGTTTGTTTGGCAAGAGCCAGGTCGCGTCGAATTTTGGCGATGTCATTTGCAAAATCGGGGAAATTTGCCGAGGCGTCAATCCATATATATCGTGGTTTTAATTCAGCGTTTTCGTTTTGCCCGTTGTTATCCGGGTCAGTTTTGGGGTCAGACGGTTCGTTGCCGTCCGAGCATGCCGCCAGACAGTAAATCAACAGTGAAGAGCAGGATATGCGAAATAAGGTCTTTAACTTCATTAATTGAGAAATCATAAGATTGAAGGAGGGAGATTATAATAAAGCTGCCGGGCAAAAGCCGATGCCCGGCAGCTTTCGAAATGATGATATTATGAAATGAGAATTCGGGCTTATTTCTGGTCTGCGGCGAGTTCTTCGAGAACCTGCCATACCTGATAGAGACCGCGGGGAACGTGGAAACAACCTTTCCATTTGCCACCTTTGAGTGTGAGGAGAACTTCACCACGACGGTTGAGGTAACCGAACCATTCGGGATATTCTGCGTCAGCGAAGTGTTCCCAAACATAGTCATGGACACGTTTGAACCATTCGAGACAGCGTTCGTCGCCGGTGAGACGGTAGCCCTTAATCATAGTGATGAGGGTTTCAATGTGTACCCACCAAAGTTTCTGGTCCCATTCGAGTTCCTGAGTCGGATGACCTTTGAGGTCCATGAAGTAGAAGATGCCGCCGTATTCTTTGTCCCAGCCGTATTCCACCATCGTAAGAGCTGTTTCCTTTGCTTTTTCGATGAGTTCGGGGCGGTTGAGGCGTTTGCCGAGGTCCATAAGGAACCACATTGATTCAATGGAGTGACCGGGGTTCATGTGACGACCGTCCATAGAGTCAACGAGTTTGCCGTCAGCGCCGATGTTCTCTACCACGAGACCACCGAGTTCGGGACGGATGAATTCGAGAGTGCAGTTGATTGAGTCTTCAATTGCCTTATGGAGGAATTCAGGGTCAATCAGCGGTTCGATTTCGAGGGCGAGGTTGCAAAGAATCATCGGGAGCGCGAAATTCTTCATGGGACGGGTTCCAAGGTGGAGCTTGTTCCATTTGTCTTTGGGATTTTCTGCGCGTGCGAGAACTTTATCGAAAGTTTTCTTTGCGATTTCTTCGTACTCTTTGTTGCCTGTAGCAATGGCAAGCTGACCGAACGCCATGGTTGCAAATGTGTAGCTGAAGATATTGTAAGGGTCAACGATAGGATGACCTTCGCGAGTAACAGAGAAGTACCAGTCAAGGTTACCGTCGTGACCGTATTTCTTCATGAATTCAGCACCAAGGATAGCAGCGTCGAGCCACTCCTGACGTTTTTCTACTTTGTTGTAAAGCATTGCAAACATCCATACTTCACGACCCTGAAGCCACATGAATTTATCAGTGTCGAATACGCTGCCGTCACGTTCGAGGCAAGTGAAGTAACCCCCGTACTCTTTATCGAGGGAGTTGTTGAGCCAGAAAGGAAGAACGTTGTTGAAAAGTTCGTCTTTGTACTGCTTGGCAAGTTGTTTGAAATCGATTGTCATAATAATGAAATGGTTTATTGTAGGGGGTAATTAATGATTTGCTTTTTCTTTGAGTTCTGCGATATCGTCCTTGAGCCAATGTGCTTCAATCTCTTCGAGAGTCTTGCCGGTGGTCTCGGGGACAAGTTTCCACATTATTAATATATAGGGAACGCAGCATGCCGCGAAGAGCAGGAATGTTCCTTCAAGAGTGAGTGCTTCGAGAAGGTTGGGGAAAATCTGAGATACAACCCAGTTCGCAATCCAAAGCGACATCGAAGCGATTGACATTGCAAGTCCGCGGACCTTGTTGGGATACATTTCCGATAGAATAACAAATATGATAGCACTGATTGATATTGCCTGGCAGAACATGTAAGCACCGAGGAATACAATCATGAGTACGTCGTTGAGATGCCACTGTTCCTTGAAGTGGAGGAAGCCAGCCGCAAGGATAAGGCTTATAATCATGCCGGTGACACCGAAGTAGACGAGTCCTTTTCGACCGACTTTGTCGATGACGAATATGGCGATAATTGTTGTCGCGAAGTTGACAACACCAATCCAGACCTGACCGAGGAGGGGATCTTCGAGTCCGACATTTTTGAAAATTGTAGGACCGTAGTAAATCACGGCGTTCACACCCATGAACTGACCGAGAATCGCAATAGCCATGCCGATAAGGATTGCTTTGATGATACCTTTATGGCGACGGATATATTCCCACTGACCCGATGCGGGTTCGGCAGCTGAAATGCTCTGAGTGGCGAGGACTTCTTTCTTAACGGCTTCTTTTGCATTATAAATATGGGAGAGAACTGATTCTGCCGCTCCGACACGACCGCGGACGATAAGCCAACGCGGACTTTCCGGCACGAAGAAAAGAATGATAAGGAATATAAGGGCAGGAACGGCACACATGCCTAACATGCCGCGCCATACCTCGGTTGACCATATACGGTCCCAGAGAGTAAGTGATGCAGGGTCAGCGACCGAGACTGAGCCGGCATTAAGGTCTAACAGATAGTTGACGCCATATGCGATAAGAATGCCGAATGTAATTGCAAGCTGGTATGTCGCAACAAGTGTACCGCGATATTTGGCAACAGAAAGTTCTGAAATGTAACAAGGACACACTACGGAAGCGAGTCCGATTCCGAAGCCGCCGAATATACGGGCGACAAGCAGTTCGGGGAATGACACACATATAGCGCACCAAACAGATGACGCTAAGAAAAGTATTGCTGCGAAAATCATTGATTTGCGACGTCCGATTCGTTCGCTGACGGTTCCGCCGCAGACTGCGCCGAGGATTGAACCTATAATGGCTGCAGAGACAAAGAAACCGGCAGAGAAAGACCCCATCTGAATGTTGAAGAACTGCCAGACAGCTTCGTTTGTACCGGAAACTACAGCTGTATCGTAGCCGAACAGGAAGCCGCCGATTGCTGCCGCAAGAGTGATGAAAATAATGTAGCTTAGGTTAAAATCACGTTTTACCATGGTTGTGAAATGTTTGAATGTTTATTCTGCAGAAGTGTTTTCAGGCATGACTGGAAATGGTGCCTGACGAAAGGTTGAATTATTTTATTAGTTACCGTGCACGTTAATTATGTCGAATATTTAAGATTATTCGACATGCAAAAATAGTAAGATTTTTGAAATCTCACAAGTGTTTAATAAAATAATTTATAAAGAATGGGTAGGTATGTGAAAAATTTCTAAGAGGCGGCGATGCACAAGATGTCATCTGGGTCGGATATAATATGGTCGGCATAGGCTTTTCGAAGCTCGGTCTCGTTTCTGAAGCCCCAAGTAACCCCTATCGAATCGACGCATGCCCGTCGGGCGGTTTCGATATCAACCCCGGAATCACCGACGAAAACTGTTTCGGCTTTTGGTGTCGGACATGCTGTCAGCACCTCGAATATAACTGACGGGTCCGGTTTTGTAGGTACGCCTTCGAGATGACCGAAAACAGCCGAAAAAGGTATGTCGGGGAAAAAATGAGATATAATTTTCTGAACCGCAGAATTGTATTTGTTGGAAGCAACGGCAAGATGAATCCCTCTTGAGGTTAGATCGCTGAGCAGCTCGGGTATTCCGGGATAGGGAACTGTCGCGTCGCAGCAATGGTCATTATAATATTCGACAAATATCCTGCGGGCTTCTGTGATTATCTCCGGCGTGCGGGCTTCGTCGGGTAAAGCTCGTTCGATAAGTTTAGTTATGCCGTTGCCGACCATCATCGGATATGATACCAGGGAGTGTGTCGGGTAGCCAAGCGAGCGTAACGCGTGGTTACAGGCGTTTCCAAGATCATCGATAGTGTTGAGCAGTGTGCCGTCAAGGTCAAATATTACAAGTGATTTCATTGCGGGATAGCTTGATGAATTATATTTTAGAAGGGATAGCCGACCGAGAAATGAAAGTTTGCGTCGCGGCTCCATCGTGGATGAAGAAAACACCATCGCTCCTGGTTTACGGCGGGATTGATGGCTTTGAACCCGAGGTCGAAACGCAAGAGGAAGTAGGTGAAGTCCATACGGATACCTACACCATATGCGGCAGCAATCTGTTTATAAAATTTATTAAAGCGGAATTCGCCGTCAGGCTGGTTTTCATATTTGTGGATTGTCCAGATGTTTCCTGCGTCGACGAATAGTGCGCTTTCAAGAACCCAAAACAACTTCGCCCTATATTCGACAGAAAGGTCGAGGCTTATGTCGCCGCACTGATTGATAAAGTCAGACACCGAATTACGGCTGTCATAGGCTCCCGGTCCCAGTGTGCGCACGCTCCAGCCGCGCACGCTGTTCGCTCCGCCTGCGTAGAATCTCTTTTCGAAAGGAACCATCGACGAGTTTCCGTAGGGATATGCGATGCCGAAGCCTGCATGACAGGCAAGTGCGTTTCTGGAATTGAAATTGCGTGTGAACGTGTAGTCTATCTCGCCTTTGACATACTGTGCGAATTGTATACCGAAAATCTTATATGCTCCGTCGTGGCGGTGAGCACCGTCGATTGATGAGATAGCATACAGCAGATTGCCTGCAAATTCGCCCGAAGCGCGCAGAGTCGTGACTGATGGCTGAATTGCGAAAGCGTTGGCTGATGATGTCGGTATGCGTTTGTTTGTGCGGGAATACGTATAACCCATGCGCATTATGAAGTGGTCTTCATAACTGTAACGCAAGAGGGGGTTTGACGGGGCTATCTGGTCGATAAAATCAATGGTTGAGCGCGGCAGGCGAACATAGTTTATGTCGATAAGGTCGTAAGTGTGTCGACGCATTATGTCTCTGTCGCGTCGCGACCATTTGTAGCGCCAAGCCGCTCCGGCTATGATGCGAGTATATTCGGGACGCTCCTGGTGAACGAATGAAACTGCGAATTCAGTAGATGCCCTCTGGCGTTGTTTGAAGCTTTTTGACAGAAACGGAAACTCGAACTTCGGGAAAGTTATGCCTACTTCTCCTGCAATCTCCGTATACCGGTCGTTAATCAATCCATCAAAATCGCCTGACAGACTTTCGTACGCGCCACGGAATTTTGCTGTCAGCAATTCAGAGTTTTTTGCAAGGTTGCGGTGCTGGTAGGTAATACCTGCACCGAAGCCTAAATCTCCTTCGGAGTTAGTTCCCTCTATTTCCACCGATATTCCCTGCTTGCGATTACGCGAAATGCGAATTAGAGCATCGAGCCAGATTTCATTCTGTATCTCAGCAACAGGCTCCATTTCAATATTGATGAATTTGAGTATGCCCAGTTGACCGAGCGCTTCGTATGTGCGGTCAACATTAATCGCGCTGTATTTTGCTCCGGGACGCAGATAACATTTCTCCTCCAGAATCCCGGGTTTGATGTAGCGGTCTTTGCCATATATTATATGTATGGAGTGGAAATCAACAGTATCGCGTGATGCGTTACTGTTCATATCGGGGTCTGTTATAAAATAGATGTTGCGTATTCGGTATATCTGGTGCGTTATATTGTCGGTGGTGAGGTTGCCCTTGTTATTTTTAGGCGGACGTACGTTCATCGTTAGTTCCACTGCTTTTGAGCCCTGAGTGGTGTCTGCCACAAATGTTATATTGTCTTTGTTGAACGCGTAGTAGCCGGCGTTGCGTAATTTTTCTGTTATTGCCGCACGGTCATTGTCAAGTGTGTTTCGGTCGAAAGGAATACCGGGGCGCAGGTTCAATGCCGCCGTGTCCGCCATTATTATTCTGGTTATGGCTGTATCGGGAACTTCGTATGAAATAGAAGATATATAATGCGGCGCACCTGGTATGATATCGTAAGTCACATGGATTTTTTTATGACCGTCGGAAATAGTGTCGGCAACCACTTTTGTATCGAGATATCCGCGATTGACGAGTGCCTGGCGCAATTGTTTCGCTGATGCGTCGGTTAGCTCAGGACTATAGATGACCGGTTCCTGGCCGATTTTACGCAGCCATCGGTTATACCATTTCGTGCTGTCTGCCCCGGATAAACTATAAGTGGAGAGTTGCAGTTTGGCGAAACCGAGCACCTTGTGATTCGGTGTCTGACGGAGAAAATAATATAGGTCTTTTTCTGATGCGACGGAATCCCCTTCGATATTGATTGTGACCTTATCGAGTAGGAACGAACCGTCGGGAATATGTTTCGTCGTACTACAGGCAAAGAAAAGCATTGCGGTCATAAATGATATGACCGTTGATGTCAATTGATGTCCTGTGACATTATATCTGGAGAAATTCCGTTTCTGAAACATTTTTAACGCATAATGCCTATGTACGGCAAAATTAGTCAATAATTTGCATTTGCCATACATAATTGATATGCTTTTTGGAGTGGATTAGTCTGCTGAAAACATGTTTGACCTGACACGGATGATGCACACGTCGGAACAAACAGCCCGTTGCGCGTGTTTTAATTAAAAACATTTACAATAGTTTATTTATGAGAATATCCGGAACGCGCCTTAGACAGGTGCCAAATAACATATCATACGCGAGACAGCAGAAAACAGGATTTAATCAACCGCTTGATTTCAAACCGCTGATGCTCTCAGACATACCTTTGCTCAGGAAATACATGGATTATAATAATGATAGGACCTGCGATTACACTTTAGGCGGAATGTTTATGTGGATTGACTATTTCGGGTATGAGTATGCAATAGTCGACGATACACTGTTCATAAAGGGTATTTCTGAAAATCACCCTGATATGGTGGCTTTTTCTTTACCACTTGGAAAAATGCCGTTAAAGGATTCGGTTGCACTTATTAAAGATTATTGCAGGGCTAACGGTTTACGCCCGGCATTTTCGGCTATACCTGAAAATAAGGCAGCTGAAATCGCGGAATTATGCGGAGGTCACACTGAAATTCTTGAGGGATGGAGTGACTATCTTTATGACGCTTCATCGCTGGCGACACTTACCGGCAAAGCTTATTCAAAAAAACGAAATCATGTCAACCGTTTTCTGAGTGACAATCCGGACGCCAAATTGGAAATGCTCACCGCAGAAAACCTTGATGAAGCAAGAGCCTTTCTTGAAAAAGTAAATACGGATGATAAAGTTGATAGCGAAACCGCGTCATATGAATTGACCCAGTGTAAAGAGGTGTTGGATAATATTGACTTATATCTCTTTGATGGAGCTATTCTCCGCGACCAGTCTGGAAATGTTTGCGCAGTCACGCTTGGTGAAGTCGTAGGTGATACGCTTTTTGTTCATATCGAGAAGATGAATCATGAAATCTCCGGGGCGGGGGAGACTATCAATAAACTTTTTGCGAGTGAGATGCTTGAGCGTTACAATGGCATAAGGTTTATTAATCGAGAGGAAGATATGAACGACCCGGGGCTGAGATATGCGAAGGAATCATATCATCCCTGTGCTTTGCTTAATAAATGCAATGTTATAGTGTGATGGTTTTCTAACGGCGTGAAAACGCATGGCTCATGCGGAGACCACATTCACGCATAAAATATATGGCGGGTGTCAGCAGAGGTCTGAACCTGCCTTTTTTAGGCGCAAAAATTTTCAGTCCGCCGTGATGGCATCTGACATTTAATGTCTCAGGAAGGTCTACGGGTTCGCCGTCAATATGCGCAATACCTCCGGTAGGACGAACTATTGTAAGTTCTGAGGTGCGGAATGTGTCGATGAGTCCTCCTTTGCTTATTGAGCCGGCAAGCAGTTCCACACCGACTAAAGCTTGTGACACAGCATTGCCGGAGTGAATCAGAGTGACGTCGAGTACTCCATCGGTAATAGACGCAGTAGGAGCTATAAATGCATTGTTGCCATATTGTGAGGCATTGCAGCAGGCAATCAGAAATGCGTCAACCTCAATTTTTTTATCTTCGATTGTCAGCCTGTAGGTGTCAGGTTTATAATGGATGAACTCATCTATGGCGCTTTTCAGGTATGCTATCAGACCTCGTTTGTGACCTAATGCAAACCTATGACTGACGGCTGCATCAAAGCCAAGCCCGAACGTGCAGAAAAAGGGGATACCGTTGACTGTGCAGTAATCACAATCTACTACGCGTCCTTTTTTTACGGTTGTCAAAGCTTCTATCGGGTCTACCGGTATGCCAATGTGTCGTGCAAGACCGTTTCCGGAGCCGTTTGGCAAGATTGATAAAACAGTATTTGTTCCTATAAGACCTGTGGCGATTTCATTGACTGTGCCGTCTCCGCCGCAAGCCAGAACTACATCATAACCGTCTTCGGCAGCTTTTCGGGCTATTTGTGTCGCGTCGCCCGGACCTTTTGTCTCTGTTGTTACTAATGTGTGACCCATCGATGAAACTTTCTTTTCGATAGCCTCACATAGTCCGATTTTCGAGTTAGTACCGGAAATAGGATTAATTATTAATAATATTCGCAGAGATTTGCCTTTCACGTTGCAAACATAGTTAAAAATAGTCTGATTTCAAATTCTGGATTATTAATAATCGAGTGTACGTAATTGTATTTATTAAGCGAAGTATTGGCTATTTGTGGAAAATTTACATGCTAAATGTAATTTTTAGAGTATTTTGTTTGTGAATTTGCATATTTAACTTATATTTGCGGAATATTACTTCCTCTATCTAATCAGAGCGGGGACTTGTCTGATTGAAGACAGGTCCCCGCAAAATGTTATGAGGCTTATTTTATGCTATGTCCATACCACGGTCAATTGCTTTCTCGTTGAGCGGTATTAGGTGATGATGTCTGTCGGGTAGAGTTTTTTTCAAGCCGCGCAGTACCGCATCTACCGATACAATCGGTCTGTGTTTTAGAAGGGCACCAAGAAGAATCATATTGTAAGTCTTGGTGTTGTTCATCTCTATCGCAGCCGACATAGCGTCTACAGGTACGATTTTGATGTCGGTGCGGGTAGGAGGTCTATGGATACCTGAAGGGTCATATATAAGTGTGCCTCCGGGCTTGACCTTCGCTTCAAATTTGTCGAGACTCTGTTGGTTGAGGAGAACAGCGGTATCGTAAGTGTCGAGTACCGGTGAGCTTATCGGGCTGTCGCTGACGATGACGGTGACATTGGCTGTTCCGCCTCGTTGTTCCGGTCCGTAACTTGGCATCCACGTCACTTCGAGGTTTTCCATGAGTCCGGCATATGCCAGAATTTTACCCATTGACAATACACCTTGCCCGCCAAAACCGGCTATGATTATTTCTTCTTTCATGACGTCTTAAATAGATTTTAAATCTCCGAGCGGATATTTTTCAAACATATTGGCTGCCATCCATTCGTTTGCCTTTGCTGGTGAGAGTTTCCAGCCTGAGTTACAGGTTGAAACGAATTCGACAACTGATGTGCCGCGTTTTGCTATAGCGTTTTCAAACGCCGTGCGCAAAGCCTTTTTTGCTTTTCTTACGGCAGCAGGCGTATGAACCGCTTGACGCGTCACGTAGCATGTGCCGTCCAGTTGCGCCAGAATGTCCGACATTTTTATAGGAAATCCGTTGATGTCAGCGCGTCTGCCGTATGGCGAAGTAGCAGTTTTCTGCCCCAGAAGTGTGGTCGGAGCCATCTGACCGCCCGTCATGCCGTAAATGGCGTTGTTGATGAATATCATAACGATGTTTTCACCGCGGTTGGCTGCATGGATTGTTTCTGCGGTACCGATGGCTGCAAGGTCGCCGTCACCCTGATAGGTAAACACTACATTCTCTGGGTTGAGGCGGTTTGCGGCTGTGGCGACAGCCGGTGCACGACCATGGGCTGCTTCAATCCAGTCCACGTCAATATAATTGTATGCAAAAACCGCACATCCGACAGGTGCGACACCGATTGCCTTGTCTTCTAATCCCATTTCATCGAGGAGTTCTGCAAGAATACGGTGAACCACACCGTGGCTGCACCCAGGGCAATAATGGGTGTTGCGCTCATTTAATAATCTGGGGCGGCTATATACAACTGAGCCGTTTTTGATGATGTCTTCGCTTGTCATAGGTCTGAATTGTTAGATGCTTCACCGAAGCAGTTGTTAAACGCATTCATGACTTCTCCGGGGTTTGGAACGATACCGCCCATACGTCCGAAGTGATATACAGGAATTTTACATTCGACAGCAAGTTTCACGTCTTCAATCATCTGTCCGGCATTGAGCTCGACGGTCAGAATACCTTTTATTTTTGAAGAAAGCTCCTTGAGTCTGTCACTTGGGAACGGCCATAGGGTTATGGGACGCAGCAAGCCGATTTTTATTCCTCTTGCTCTTGCGTCTTCTATAGCTTTCAGGCAGATACGTGCAACCGAACCGAATGCGACGATGAGATATTCAGCATCCTCCACGTGATACTCTTTATATCTCACCTCATTTTCTTCTATACGTTTGTAGGTTTCCTGCAGACGGAGATTGTTTACTTCCATTTTGTCGGGCTCAAGTTCGAGCGATGTCATTACGTTACGCTCTTTTCTGCCATGTTTTCCTGTGGCTGCCCACGGACATTGTTCGGCAATTTCTTCAGCCGTCCGGCGGGGGCGCGGTTCAGGTAATACGACCTTTTCCATCATCTGACCGACAATTCCGTCAGCCAAAATCATAGCCGGAGTACGATATTTGAATGAGAGGTCAAAGCCGAGTCCGACGAAATCAGCCATTTCCTGAACGGTTGCAGGTGCGAGTACGATAAGATGATAGTCTCCGTGACCTCCTCCCTTTGTCGCCTGGAAATAATCTGCCTGCGACGGTTGGATTGTGCCGAGACCGGGACCTCCGCGCATGACATTTACTATTAAAGCCGGCAGTTCGGCAGCTGCTATATATGAGATGCCTTCTTGTTTCAGGCTGACGCCTGGACTTGATGATGATGTCATTACAGCCTTACCGGTGGCTGCGCCGCCGTATACCATGTTGATTGCGGCCACTTCGCTTTCTGCCTGTAATACGACCATGCCCGTGGTCTCCCAGGGCATAAGTTCTTCGAGGGTCTCAAGAACTTCTGACTGAGGTGTGATAGGGTAGCCGAAATAGCCGTCGCAACCATATCTGATGGCTGCATGAGCTATCGCCTCATTGCCCTTCATTAATTTTATTTCTTCTGCCATTTGTGCGTGAGTTAAATGTTTATTCTGTCGTTATTTTGTAGACAGTGAAGCATGCGTCCGGGCATACCATCGCACACGATGCACAACCAATACATGCGTCCGGGTTGGCGGTGTAGGCGAAATGATATCCTCGGTCGTTGACTTCTTTAGGTTGAAGTTGGAGTACGTCGGTAGGACATGCCACAACACAAAGGTCGCAGCCTTTGCAGCGTTGCTGGTCTATTATTACAGCTCCTCTTATCTTTGCCATTTTATGGTTATTGCTTAAAGCGTTTTAGTTTGTTTCCACAAATATATATAAAAAATAGCCCCGTTTTAGACCTTTAACATTTCATTAACCTTTTGCACATAAATTTCATTTTTGTGCATGGTTGTCGACGTTTAGATTCCTATTGACTGCATATCAACAAGATGCTTGTAATATCCGTTCAGCTTGACCAACTCGTCATGGGTCCCGCTTTCTACTATTTTCCCTTCGTGCATCACGCATATTATGTCAGCATTTCTGATGGTCGACAATCTGTGGGCGATTACAAGAGTGGTTCTGTCTTTCATTAGCCGGTCAAGTGCTTCCTGAACGAGTTTCTCGCTCTCGCTGTCAAGTGCAGAGGTTGCTTCGTCAAGAATCAGGATTGACGGGTTTTTCAAAATGGCGCGTGCTATGGAGAGCCTTTGGCGCTGACCGCCCGACAGGCGGCATCCCCGGTCACCGATTGGTGTGTCGTAGCCGTTTTCGGTAGCACAAATGAAGTCGTGTGCGTTAGCGATTTTAGCTGCTTCGATGACTTTCTCCATTGTCGCATTTTCGACTCCGAATGCAATGTTGTTGAAAATGGTGTCGTTGAAGAGTATCGCTTCCTGGTTGACATTTCCCATCAGCGAACGTAGGTCATGCACCTTGAAATTCCGTATGTCGGTACCGTCTATTGTGATTTCGCCTTTTGCGACATCGTAGAAGCGTGGTAGTAAATCGGCTAACGTTGATTTGCCGGAGCCTGATTGTCCCACAAGTGCCACCGTCGACCCAGCGGGAATGTGGAGAGACACATCTTTGATTACCTCGTTTGTGCCGTAGCTGAACGAGATGCTTTTATAATCTATAGCTTTGAAATCTTTCGGGGTGGCTACAGGTTTTGTCGGGTCGGTGATTGGATTTTCTGCATTGAGTATTTTATCGACGCGTTCCATCGATGCAAGGCCTTTCTGTATTGAATAGGCTGCCTTGGAAAGGTCTTTGGCTGGATTTATTATACTATAGAATATTACCATATAATATATGAATCCTGCGGCATCCATCGATGTGTGTCCCGATAATATAAGGTTGCCGCCGAACCAAAGCACAAGGGCTATGGCTGCCGTGCCGAGAAATTCGCTCATGGGGTGGGCGAGTGCCTGACGTCTGGCGACGTTGTTTGATAGATGGTAGAATTTTTGGTTCTCTGCGTGGAAGCGGTTTTTCACCTTGTCTTCAGCGTTGAATGCCTTGATGATGCGCAGCCCACCGAGAGTCTCTTCTATGTTAGACATCAATACACCCCATTGCGTCTGTCCTGCAAGTGACTTTGCTTTGAGGCGTTTGCCGATTCTTCCCATTGTGAAACCTGCGATAGGCAAGAGCACGAATACAAAAATTGTAAGCTGCCATGAAATCATAATCATCATTCCGACGCATACGATTATCATTACAGGATTTTTGAACATCATATCTAATGACGACATTATCGAGTTTTCTATCTCGGCGACATCGCCGCTCATTCGTGCCATTACATCGCCTTTCCTTTCGGTGGTGAAGAAGCCTATTGGCAAGGTGGTTATTTTGTCATAAACGAAATTGCGAATATCTCTGACGATACCGGATCGGAGTGGTATTATGAAATATGAGCTGAGATAAGCTGTCCCGGTTTTCAATGCAGTCATAAACACGAGTAGTGTTCCTAACAAAGCCAGAGTCCATTCAGGTCCGAAGTTGAGTATGGCTTCCTGAGTGTAATAGTAGAAGTTGTTGACGGCTACATCTTTTAAGTCTGCTTGCCCGAGGTGCATAAGGCTATAGTTTGTCTCTTCTATATTGAAGAGCATCTTTAGAATCGGGATAATCAGTGCAAATGAGAAAAGGGTCAGTATCGCCGATAAAAGATTGAAGAATATGTTGAGAGCCAGATATTTCTTGTATGGCGGCACAAAGCGCCGCAGGAGTTTCATGAAGTCATTCATATATTGTAACTCGAGATGGTGGTTTACTTTATCATGCAAAAGTAGCTATTTTATATAAATAATGGAGTGCTTGGCTGAAAATAATGACCGGTGAAGATGCTTCGCTTGGCTTGCCTGTTTTTTATTGAAAAATTTAGGTGTGGCAAATGATTGTTGTCTACGCTTTTGCAGGAATATGTAGATTGACTTGAAAAAATATTTGCAAAAATATTTGGTGGTGGAGGAAAAATGTAGTAACTTT
>CAMWNF010000038.1 GCA_947175535.1 uncultured Bacteroidales bacterium | reverse complement strand
CGCAAACCGCCATTTTAACCCACGTTAAAACCGCCCCGCACCACAAAAAAACCGGGTTTCGCGTCAAAATTCCCTATAACTTTGCCATCGAAAACAAATAACCATGGCTTTGTTTAACCATTACCATTACCCCACAAATTACCCCTTCGAGTTTTCCTTGCCAAAAACAAGGAAACTCCAAATTACCCATTACTATTACCCCTTCAAGTTTTCCCAAACAGGAAAACCTACTGCAAAAGGATAGGCGGATACCTGTTTCGCGGCAGCATCCCCCGATTTCCCCACCCTCAGGGAAGACAGCTTATTATAGGCCTCACCCGCTTCCCACAACATTGATGTCCTCGTCCGCACCACCGCAAGTGTAGGACTGCTCCCCGGAGCAGATAAGTTGAGTCGCGACTTGTCGCGACCACCAAAGCGATAGCGCGACCGCCAAAAAGCTGTGAGCTATCGCATTAGTCTTATTGGTCCGACTGTCCGACCCGTCTGAGAAGTCAGACTTGTCCGACCCTCGGCTACCTCAGCTAAAATAGCTATCTTAGCTATCCCTCCCGTTAGCTGCTTGCGGGTATATTTTCTCGGCGTTCTCCGCGTCTTGCGCGAGATTACCTCTCTAATTGTGCATTTTGCATTAAGCATCGTGCATTTATATAAAGAGGTTAAGAGACTGGAGGATAGTTGATAATTAATGGTTTTTCTTTCGTGACGAAATTTTTACAAATGCGTTACAAAACCATTACAGAGTTATGTTGTTTTAATTTTATAAAACGCTTGTAACTTTGTTCAACTATCAAAAACTAAGAGAGATGAAAGACTTGTCGACTTCAATATTAAAAATTCGGACTGTCCGCCCGCGGACAATCGCCCCCGGTTCGCTTTTTGTTGCAGAACCTTTTCTGAATGAAGCCTACTTCAACCACGGAGTCATTACTCTCGTCGATTATACTGAAGACGACGGAGCACTCGGTCTGGTAATGAATATTCCGACAGGTCACACTCTTGACGAATATCTCGATGGAGTGAATAAGGGAACCGATATTCCCGTTTACTGTGGCGGACCAATCGGACAGGACCGTATGGTGTTCATGCACACTCTCGGTCCCGACGTGTTCCCGGGCGCAAAGGAATTTGCTCCAGGTCTATATCTGGGCGGCGATTTCGCAACGGCGATTGACTATGTCAACAGCGGCTATCCGCTCGACGGTCAGATACGTTTCTTTATCGGTTACAGCGGCTGGGATTCGCCTCAGTTGAAAGATGAGCTGGACAACGAAGTCTGGGCGGTTACAGAAGCCCCTGCCGACCGTTCGTTGTTACTCAAAAACGAAGAGGACGCTTATTGGCATCGTTTTGTCCGCCGTATGGGCGAGACTTATCGCGCATGGCGTTTCTTCCCACGCGACCCCCGCGCCAATTAATTCAGTTTCACTGACGGATTAATAGATGGCAATCTCGTCAGGATGAAAGATAACCGATGATTCAACGACGGACGTCGCTAAAAAATATCCGAGACAGAAATCACCTTCGAAAAGTTGCGGTCCGTTACTGTCTGAGGAGACAGCTTCCAGGTAATCATACATTTTGCGGCTTATAGGCGAGACTGATGCACTGACTATGTCGCCGTCGTGCAGGGCTGTTGCATCGTCTTCTTCGTCCAGATTTTTTCGCGATGTCATAAACACATCGTTGATGATACCGTCCGACGCGTAGATATCCGTCACAAGATTCCACATGTAAGCCTCGCCGTTTCTGTATAGCCTTACCCAGTAACATTCTCCCGTTTCACCTGCGTTTTCAGTAAAAGTAACCTGAAGAACGGCTACGTGGTCATATGGCATTTTTATCCAGTTGAATTCAAGAGCGAGCAGTTCCGGAGCGTCAGGCATAGTGCAACGGGATGTATATCTTTTGCCCCCGCGGTTCACCTGTAATTCATATTCATTTCCGGCTATGCCCGGTCTGTCACTTTTGAAAACACCTCTGTCGTCAGGATTGAGATACTCTTCTTCACCGGTCGTGAGATTTGATAGCACGACAGTCGCGTCCGTCAGCAGCTTGGTGTCCATCGGCTCATCCATCGGAGTTGTCATTGTTATTCTGACTTCAACACCGTTCTGACTCAGCTGCCCTTCGATGACGGTTATCGGTTCGATATCATGATAGTCCATATCGATTTCCTTCTTGCAGCTTCCCGTCAGGAGAATTTGAAGTATGATAAGTATGTGGTATATGCCTCGTTTCATATCAGAATTCGATAGTGTATGACGCAAACGGTATCAGACCGAACAGAGCCTGCTGCACGGCGCGAGTGCCCGACGGCTTCGTGGGGTCATCCTCGAAATAGATTACATATGGATTATATCGGCAATACGCGTTATACACGCCGAACGCCCATTGGGTCGTAACTCGTTTTCCCTTCTTAGTGTAAATCGCCGACAGGTCGAGACGGTGTATCGGAGGCGTACGGTAGCCGTTGCGTTGCGAATAATAATAGTAGGTGATACCGTCGAGTTGATATTTCACATCGGGAGCGGTCAGCGGTTGACCTGACGAGAATATCCATGACCCTGACATTGTCCATCTATCGTTGAACGCATATAAAGCCGTAACAGCCAAGTCATGCCGGCGATCGTTAGTGGCATCATACCATTGCCCGTTGTTTATCCCTTCTATTTGAGTCTGGGTCTTCGAGAGTGTATATGAAATCCAGCCTGTGAGCGCACCGGTGTTCTTGCGTATCATCAATTCCGCCCCAAAACTGCGCCCCTTGCCTCCAAGAATTATGCTTTCGAGATTGATGCGCGAGAACATTGTACGACCGTCGGCATAGTCGTAGACATTGGAGAGATTTTTATAATACAGTTCCGCCGACCAGTCGAACGCTCCCTGCTCACTCATGCCTGAATAACCTATCCCATATTGCATGGCTTTCTCGGGTTTGACAACGTCTGAAGTCACAGCATAACGGTCGAACGGAAAACTTGTCGAACTCGACCTTATCGCATGAAGATTCTGGGTCGCGATACTATAACCGGCTTTGATGTTATGGAGTGGTGAGATATCGTATTTCAGATTTATTCGCGGTTCCATATCGGCGTAAGTCTTTCCCGCGAAACCTGGGGCAACCTCACTTGCTGAAGTAAAATCATGAAAGCATTTGCCTGACATAGCGGAGAACAGACTGAGTCTTACTCCGCCCGACAGCGCGAAGCCGCAAGCAAATGTTTTTTCATAATTAATCCACGCGGCGTTCTGCCAGCCTGAGCGTATCTCGAGTTCCTTGTTTCCCGCCACTTCCCTTTCTGCTGATTTGACTCTAAGCAATTCGGAACGCAGACCGAACTCAAAGACGTTGTTATCGCCGCTTTCGAATCGGATTTCTTCGTTGACCGAAACATTGCGGATATATTCTTTAAGAGCCTGGTCGGCATTCATCATTGTCACCGTCATTTTAGGCGAGTAATCTGTATAGGATGCCGTTGTTGTGAACGAAAGATTGTCGCCGGTCCTTTTCTTCCAGTTGAGCGATGCACCGAGATTTCCCCAGTACAGACCCATAAGTCTTTTGATAGCCATGTTGTCATGACCTATTATGAACGATAGGTCGACATAGTCTCCCGCTTTTGGAACATAACGCATCTTGGCGGTCACATCGTAAAAATTCATTATCGTACTCCGATACTGCGGCACCATCTGCAGGAAAGCATCGACATAAGACCTTCGGGCTGACACCGCCATCGACAACTTGTCTCTGACTATCGGTCCTTCAGCCATAATCTTGGCAGCGAGCAGTCCTATTGTTCCCGATGCATGATAATGCTCCATGTCGCCTGTTGCAAGAGACGTTTCGAGAACCGACGATGTCGCGCCACCGAAACCTGTGGGTATCGGACCTTTATGGAGTGTAGCCCATGCAAGCGATTTGTCGTTGAACGTTGAGAAGATGCCAAGTACATGCGATGGATTATATAACGTTATGCCGTCAAGCATCACAAGATTTTGTGATGATGTTCCGCCCCTCACTTCAAAACCTCCGGCTCCGTCGCCTTCTCCGCGTACACCGGGAAGGAGTGTGATTGACTTGATAATGTCGTTTTCGCCGAACAACATAGGCAGTTTTGACATTGTCGACAGTTCGATGTTTTCGGCTCCCAGATTTATTTTCATCATCCGTTGACGCGCCGACTGTGCGGTCACAACGATGGCATCGAGACTGCGAACACTGTCCGGCGAAGCATTGACAGCATGTATGCCGCTTTGCGCACACATTGATAAAATCGTTATAAAAGATGTTATCTTTTTGATGAACATGCTTTTGCAATCGGATAGGCGTCTTAATCTTTGATTCTTTGGGGCGAATAGATAAGACCGGGTGCTGCGTGTTTGCCGTCCGGGGTGGTGAAGGCAAAGGTGAACATCCACTTAACCAGTCTGGTTTCCTTGGTGCTGAATTCACCGACCGGTAACTTTATCAAAACTTTATTCCAGCCCCTTTTAAGCTCTACGGAAATTGGTTTGCGCGCTGAGAAGTTTTCATTGCCCAATGAGATTTCATTGCTGCGTTCGCGGTGAGCAGATGTCCACACAGGAGCTTCGATTTCTTTGTCATTGAGCATGAAACGACTTTTGCGATAATCCCATTCCCCCGCTAATGGAGGAATATCAGATTCCGAACGACTGTAATTCTGGGTCTCAGCCTGAAGTCCTACTGTCATATCGGACGGTGCATATACCCAAGTATAAGCATATGCTGTGTGGTTTGGCTGTGGGGCAGGGTAGAAGCCGGGGATTAAATTCCCCCATACATGACGAAGATAGATTCCTGCCCCGGTAGCGGGGTGTGTATGATAAACACTGTCATTATAGACATAAGTTTCCTTTAATCCTTCCGTTTCAGGAGGAAAAACAGCACTCAAATCACCGTTGTTAGGGAATGCATCTGTAATGAACCAATTGATATCGGTCTGTCTGACATAGGGTATCGAAACGGATTTAAGCGTGGTTTCTTTATGGTGGAGAAATCTTTTTTCAAAGTCGGAGAATGCAGCGAAATCTTCGGGGTGTGTCTTACTGAGGTTTGTGCCAAGCTCATCGAAATATTCTTCTCCTCCTCCATGCCATGACCTTTCTGCCAATACGAGCATAGCCGGATAGACTGAATTTTGCGTGATAAGAGATTCTTCGTCATTGACATATCTGTCGTTCCACAGAGCTATTTCCACGCCTTCTATGCCGTCTCCGGCAGATTTCTGTCCGTATACGTTGCTGCGGTATAGCGCGACAATATCGGCGTAGGTGTCATAGTGATTGAGATAATGGAAGCGCAGGTCGATCGCTCCGACACCTGGTGTCGGCTTACCTCTGTAACTCCACATCTGCGTTAAATCGATTTCTCCTTCCTTGTAATTCCAGCCGGGAGTCCATGATATGACTTTCTTGCCGTGTTCGCGGATATATTTGACCATTTCTGGCACAAAATCAGGATTAGTAAATTTTACTTCATCTGTACCGATATGCAGATAGGGAACATCGATAAATATCTCGCATATCTCGTCAATCAGTCTTTTCAGAATTTCCATGCCTTCCTGACTTTGCATGTCGTGACCTGTGGCCCGGACAAAAGCCGCGCTGTGACCGGGCATATCGATTTCCGGTACGATTGTTACATTTCTGGCTTTAGCATAGTCAATGAGCTCTTTGACCTCTTCTATTGTATAGAATTTCCCCGGCTGTCTATCCATCGTCACGCTGTCGTTGAGCATGGGAAATTCACGGCTTTCAAGTCTCCACGCCTGGTTATCGGTTAGATGCCAGTGGAATATGTTCAGTTTGAATTGCGACATAATGTCGATTTCCCGCTTCAATTCATCGAGTGATATATAAGAACGACCGCAATCCATCATGAATCCGCGCCAGGGAAATGCCGCCCAATCGCTTATCTCACATTCAGGCAAATTACCTTTCCCGTTTGCCGCGAGCTGTCTGAAAGTCTGTAATGCCCAGTAAAGCCCATGCTTTGAAGTTGCCTTGACTTCTATGCCCTGAGGCGATATAATCATGTTGTAGACTTCATTGTTACCGTCAGGAGTTCCTTCTATTTCGTTGACAATCGAACCTGTTACCTTAAAATCTGCAGTCTGGGATATTTCTATACCTGAATTTTCAAGAGCTTCGCACCAGTTATTTTCCCATTCGGGCATTGATACTTCTGCGTTTTTAACATGAAATATTGATGAACCGAATTTTATGTTCTGCACAATAGGTAGGAGATTATAAACCTCGGGCTGCGCTATGTTAGCTTCACATAAAATTGCGTTCAGCACAGCCAGCAAAGAAAAATATCTTCTGAAATTCATGATTACTTCTCTAACTCAGACTAAATAATCACTTATTTCAGAGCCTTACCTGAAGAGAACGCATCTGCGACGCGCTTACCGAGCTGAAGATATCCGTTGTGAACCGGGTCGAAACTTATTAGACCCATTTTCTCGACATCAGGCAGTCCGTCAGACGAGAGATAACGCTCGTCACAGGCGATATTGACGATATCGGCGATTAGATAGTAGCCCGTCTCTGACTCAAATAATTTTTGACTTATGCGGCATTCGAGCGTCATCGGAAAACATTCGAAACGAGGAGCATTGACATTTTCAGCTCTGACTGAACGCCATCCGGTAGGAGCGAGTTTATCAGCGTGATGACGTGCGCTTACGAGACCTACATAATCTGCGGCTATAGCGGTGTCGACTGTCGCGAACGCTACGGTGAAGTCAGCGCAGCGGTTAAGATTATCAGTCGTTGCATGTGAGCCGAGTGAAATCATAATTTGATTCGAATCCCATTGTCCGCCCCATGCAGCGTTCATTGCGTCAGGAGTGCCGTCGGAGTTATATGTTCCGATAATCAGTACGGGCTGAGGAAGAAGCCATGCTTTAGGTTTGAAATTTTTCATGACAGTATCTATTTTTATGGTTTATTTTCGCCAGAAAGCCGGTGCGAACAGAACGAGGACTGTAAAAATCTCCAGACGACCGATTAGCATAAGCAGCGAAAGCAACCATTTAGCGGCGTCCGGCAAAAGTTCATACGTTGCGCCATAACCAGTGATTTCAGCTCCGAAACCGGTATTGGACATACATGAGAACGCAGAGAAAAAAGCGTCAGCTACCGGTACTCCGAGAGCCGAGAGTATGGTTCCTCCCGCAGCGACAAGGAGCATGTAGATGCATAGAAATGCAATAACTTTACCGACGAGGTCAGGACTTACCACGCGACCGTTGATACGTACTGACATTATTGCGTTTGGATGGATTGTGCGATATATTTCGTTGCGGCAGTTCTTGAAAAGGAATAGCATTCGGTCAATTTTCGCACCTCCGCTGGTAGAACCGGCACAAGCGCCGGAGAACATCATCATCAACATTAGAGCCATGACGAATGAACCCCACATATGGCTATTACCGGGGGAGTAACCGGTCGATGTGATAGTGGACACAACCTGAAATATCGGGTCTACCGTTATATCGCGCCATGAGTGGAAATCTCCGCGGACTATTGCCGATATCACGAACAGCGCATAGAACGCAATTATTGCAAGAACGTAGGTGCGAAAAACGTCATTCCGTTTTACTGCAGTGAAGTTACCGCTGAAACCTTTGAATATCAGACCGAAGTTGACGCCTCCCAAAAACATGAAGACTGTGAGGATTACCTTTACATAAACGGAGTGATAGCACACCGCATCGAATGTATCGTTGGTGAAACCTCCTGTCGAAACGGCACCGAAAGCATGACACACACTGTCGAAGACATCCATCGGTCCGAGCCACAGCAGGAAGACGAGGATGAGTGTGAGGGCAATGTAAATCATCCACAAACTTTTAGCGGTCTGGCTGATACGCGGGCGAATTTTATCATGGGTGATACCCGTCACTTCAGCGTTGAACATCTGCATGCCGCCCGAATGGTTCAGCATCGGCACGACAGCCAGCGTGAAAAGTATTATACCCATGCCGCCAATCCATTGCATAAGTGCTCTCCAGATTAGAACTCCGTGACTCATCGCCGCTCCGCTTGTAAAAACCGAAGCTCCTGTTGTCGTAAAGCCGGACATGGCTTCGAAGAATGCATCGCTCAATATCATCGGTGAGCTGCACGTAAGGAACGGTATCATGCCGAAGAGTGAAAAAATCACCCATACAAGAGCGGTTAGAAGGAAACCGTCACGCTTGCCCATGTAGCCTGTGCGGGGATGGATGCGTGTCATCAGTATCGACCCTAAACCTGCGGTCAGGACAGCTGTTGCGGCAAATTGCAGCCAGTCGCTCTCGCCATAGTAGACACATGTCAACGTCGGCACAATCAGAAACATGCCTTCGAATATCATCAGCAGGCCTATGATGCGCAGAAGTTGGGCGATATTGACCAGTGGTTTTTCTAATCTTTTCATCCTGACGGCTCGGTTTTTCAGCTATGTTAGTTGAATAGACGCTCTACCTTGTGAATCGCGCCTGAAAGACAGAAAACGAGTACATGATCCCCCGGCTCAATGACAGTATTACCGGTGATGAGCATGCCTTGTCCGTTACGTATCAGACCTGCCAGCGTCATGTCGCGTGACAATCTTAAGTCCTTGACCGCTCCGTGTGTGATTTTAGAGCCGGGACGGGCTTCGAGTTCGGCGACTTCAGCGTCAGTTAAAGCGAGACATTTCGAAGTCGAGGAGTCAGAGTCGAGCAACATCTGGAAAATAGAACTTGACGCAAGAAGTTTCTTGTTGATGATGGTGCCGATATTAAGACCCTCCGCCTGTGAAATAAACTGGATGTTTTCGACTTCGGCTATGGTTTTTTTGACACCGTGTTCTTTTGCAGTCAGACAGGCAAGAATGTTGGTTTCCGAACTGTCGGTCAGAGCGATGAAGGCATCGGTTTCGTCAAGTCCTACGTCGGCAAGCAGTTCCGGGTCACGGGCATCACCATGGATAATTTCACAATCGGGACATTTACCGGGAAGTTCGTGACAGCGCTTCAGGTCTGAATCAATGATGCGGAATCGGAAGTTATCACCCGCCATGTTGGCAAGTCGGACTGCTATTTTGCTGCCCCCCATTATCAGAACCCTGCGTATGCGATGACTCACTTTTCCGGTCAGGTCGAGCAGGTCGTGAACGTGGTCGCGTGTAGTCGTTATGTAAATTATATCTCCGTCTTTGATTATGTCATCGCCGCGCGGGATAATGGTCTCGTGATGGCGTTTGATTGCCGATACATGGAAGTGATGATTGGTGTGAGCGAAGTCCTTCAGATACATCCCTGCTATCTGGGCTGAACCGGGTACACGTACTCCGACAAGTATAATCTGACCTTCGTGCAGTTCGAACCAGTGTCTGACCCACGAATGTTCGAGGGCTGTGATGATTTCGAGAGCGGCAAGGTACTCCGGATAGATAAGTCGGTCAACACCCATATTGCGGACCAGGTCATTATTGTCCGGGTCCATGTAGTCGTAACTTGCTATTCTCGCCATGGTAGTCGATGCTCCGAGACTTTTAGCCATAGAACAAGCGACTACATTATCTGTCTCATAAGGCGTGACCGCTATGAATAGGTCAGCCGACGCTACACGGGCTTCGCGGAGTGAACTGAATGTTGTCGGGCACCCGACAAGTGTCATGATATTGTAGTTCGAGTCGAGTGTAGACAACCTTTCGGCATTTTCGTCAATCAGTATTATATCCTGATTTTCGTTTGATAATAGTTTGGCGAGGTGAGAACCAACTTCGCCTGCGCCGGCAATTACGATTTTCATTTTGACGAAGCGGTGTTTTTGTCTGCGACTGCCTTTATCGTACGATAGATGGTATCGGCATCGATACCACAGAGTTCTGCCAACTGGGCAGGGGTTCCCTGAGGAATAAACTTGTCTGGAATACCGAGGCGTTGCAGTTTGATATTATAAATGTTATTATCTTCAAGCCATTCTGCGACCGCGCTTCCGAGACCACCGTTGACTGTGCCGTCTTCAACGGTGATAATGTCAAGTCCACGTTCGCTGATTTCTTTCAATATGGTTTCGTCGAGAGGCTTGAGAAAACGCATGTCATAGTGAGCGGCATCAATTCCTTCTTCTGCGGCTTTTTCAATGGCTTTAGCCGCTTCATGGGCAACAGGTCCTATCGTCAAGACAGCAAGGACGTTGCCATCGGTAAGCTTTTCACCGCGACCGATTTCGAGTTCTTCCATATCGCAGTGCCAGTCGGCGAGATGACCTTTGCCGCGGGGATAGCGGATAGCGAATGGTCCGCAGTCTTTTGCCTGCGCGGTATAGAGAAGATGACGAAGTTGCCGTTCGTCCCGCGGTGACGCAATCGTAAGATTGGGTATGGTTCGTAGATAGGCAAGGTCGAAAACACCATGGTGAGTCGGTCCATCTTCCCCGACAAGACCTGCACGGTCTATACAGAACGTTACACGACGACGGTGCAGAGCTACATCGTGGATTATATGGTCATATCCGCGTTGGAGAAAACTTGAATAAATTGCGACGAACGGCTGTTTGCCTTCTTTGGCAAGACCACCTGCGAAAGTGACCGCATGACCTTCGGAGATTCCGACATCGAACACTCTTTCAGGATAGACTTCCTGCATTACGGAAGTCGAAGTGCCTGAAAGCATAGCTGCGGTTATCGCTACTATATCTTTATTCTTTTCTGCCAGCTCGAGTAAAGTCTGACCGAAAACATCCTGATATTTGACCGGTTCGTTAACCTTGGCAGGTTGTTCGAGCCGTTGACCGCTCTCAGCGTCGAAGCGTCCTGGTGCATGCCATGTCGACGGGTCTTTTTCCGCAGGCTCATATCCTTTGCCTTTGACAGTACGAAGATGCAGGATGCGCGGACCTTCCATGTCGCGGATATCGTTGAGCACTCTTATGATTTTAGGCAGGTCATGACCGTCAAAAGGTCCGAAATATCTGATGTTAAGACCTTCGAAAATATTCTGCTGGTGAGTAAGAAGCGATTTGAGGCTGTTGTTGAACCGCAATATGGAGCCACGACCGTTGTCTGAGATGAGATGCAGTTTTTTGAGCAGCCGATAAGCTTTGTAACGCAGGTTGTTATAGGTCTTGGAGGTAGTGATGTGGGCGAGATAGGAATTGAGAGAGCCGACATTACGGTCTATCGACATATCGTTGTCATTCAACACAATCAACAGATTGTTCGGCGTGTTGGCAGCGTTGTTGATACCCTCAAACGCCAGTCCTCCGCTGATTGAGGCGTCTCCGATTACCGCTACTACGTTGCGTCGGGGTGCGTCGCCGTTGAGTTTGCTTGCTACAGCCATGCCTAAAGCTGCAGAAATGGAGTTTGACGCATGACCTGCTGCAAATGTGTCATAAGGACTTTCGTCAGGGTTAGGGAAACCGCTCAGACCACCCAACTTACGGTTTTGAGAGAATAAATCGCGACGTCCGGTGAGCACCTTGTGTCCATAAGCCTGATGACCGACGTCCCAGACGATGCGGTCATAAGGTGTGTTGAATACATAATGGAGTGCTACGGTCAATTCTATCGCCCCCATACTTGATGCGAAGTGCCCGGGGTTGACCGACAGCGAGTTTATCAGGAATTGTCGTAACTCCGCGCACACTTGTGGAAGCTGTTCGACGCTTAGTCGACGCAAATCCTCCGGCGAATCAATTGTCGGCAAAAGAGGAGCCTGTTGCTGAATGGAGTTAGTTTTTGACGTTTTTGACATATTTTTTGTAAATAGGGACGAAGATAATGATTGCGGATGCGACAATTACGAAAGCTGTGTATAACGTGAACTTAGGTGTGCGGGCTATTATATAGCTTACCAAGCCAAGCCATAGCAATCCTAAAATGACAAATCGCAGTATTACTGATGTCTTCATATCTTTATCTTCGTTATTCTCGCAAAGATAATCAAATCTTATCAAATATACAATGTCTGATAATCTGTCGGTGATGAACCGGAGAAAGATATGCAATGTTTTATTTATGTTAATCATTAAATATCAGAATTATGGAAAATATAGATGCGTTGTTTGACCTCACCGGTAAGGTAGCGGTTGTGACAGGTGGAGGCGATGGCATTGGTCGGGCGTCATGTGAAATACTGGCATCAGCCGGCGCTTCGGTCGTTGTCAGTGATTTATCGGAAGAAAAAGCAAAGGCGGTCGCTGATGCTATTGTATCGGCAGGTGGAAAAAGTGCGGCTGTCGCCTGTGATGTTTCAGTAAGTGATGACCTTACAAAACTGATTGATTTTGCCGTTGCAACTTTCGACACCGTAAACATACTTGTCAACAATGCCGGCATCGGCGGAGGCGGTCGTGAGGCTCCGTTTAATATTGACAGAGCGTATGTCGAGAAGATTTATGCGATAAATGTTTTCGCGCCGTGGCAACTATGCAAACTTGCTGCTCCATATATGGAGAAATCCGGTTATGGCAGTATTGTAAATATTACCTCCATGAGCAGCGTCAACAACAGTCCCGCCATGGCGATTTACGGTTCATCTAAAGCTGCACTGAACCACATGGCTTCGAACCTTGCTTTCGATTATGGGAAAATGGGCATCCGCATCAATAACGTCGGACCCGGGGCAACACGTACCAAGGCTCTTGCATCGGTGCTAACTCCTGAAATCGAGGCGAAGATGCTTTCCCATACTCCGATACATCGTCTCGGAGAGGTTTCGGATATAGCGGGAGCTGTTCTTTATTTCGCCGCGCCTGTTTCGGCATGGGTGAGCGGTCAGACTCTTATGGTAAACGGTGGCGGAGTGCAGACTCTTGACTAAATCCGTCAGGCTGGGTCCACATCGTAATAGATAGTGAAACCTTTTGTTGCAGGCGATGACTGCATATCGACAAACAGCTCGCGTAAAACCTGCTTGACTTTTACAATCGATGCTTCAGTCTCAATTTTAAGCATAATAGATTTTATATAAAGCGACTGAACACGGCTGACCTGTGGTTCGCGCGGACCATTGACACGATTCCCCAGTAAAGACTTCAAACGAGTGACATAGTCATTGGCAAAAGACTCGAGCCTTTCCGGGTCGCGATGCTTTATATAGATGTTTATGACTCTTGTAAAAGGCGGGTAATTGTATCGGCGGCGTTCTTCAAGTTCTTCATTGTAGAACGACAGATAATCGTGAGAACTGACATGCCTCAGTACAGGATGCTCGGGCTGACGGGTCTGTATGATTACGCGCCCGGTAGCATTGCGACGACCCGCACGTCCGGAGACCTGTTCGAGCATGTTGAACGCGCGTTCGGTAGCCCGGAAGTCAGGATAGTGGATAAGGGTGTCGGCATTAATGACACCTACAACATCGACATCGGCGAAGTCAAGACCTTTTGTTACCATCTGTGTGCCGACAAGGATATCGGCTTTATGAGACGAGAAGTCGCTGATTATTTTTGAATAACTGTCTTTATTGCGTGTCGTGTCGAGATCCATGCGCATTATGCGTCTGTCGGGAAAAAGCGTGGCTACCTCATCTTCAACGCGTTCTGTGCCATATCCGATAATCTCTATAGCCGGTTCGGAACAAGAAGGACATGTACGCATTACGGGATAGATAGCACCGCAATAATGGCAGACGAGGGATTCCGGTCGGCGGTGATAAGTAAGTGATACATCGCAATGGTCGCATTTCGGCACGAATGCACATGCTTTGCAGCGCGCCATAGGCGCGTAACCACGGCGGTTATGAAAAAATATGGTCTGTTTCCCTTGTGATAACGCACGATTGGCTTCTTCAACCGTGGTCTGTGAGAATGAACCTATTACACGCCCTTTGCTACGCTCCCGCGACATGTCGACAATTTCGATTTCAGGTAGGGCGACGTCGTCGTAACGCGTAGTCAGACTGACAAGCGCATATTTCCCTGTTGTAGCTTTATAATATGTCTCGACCGACGGTGTCGCACTGCCAAGCAAAGCTTTTGCTCCATGCATCGACGCAAGCATTATCGCTGCGTCGCGCCCGTTGTAACGCGGGGCAGGGTCATATTGTTTGTAGCTTGATTCATGTTCTTCGTCGATAATCACAAGACCAAGATGGGCGAAGGGTAGAAAGACTGCCGAGCGGGCTCCGATTATGACACAAGGTTCGTTGCTGTTGAGTAAACGACGCCATATCTCAACTCTTTCGCCATCTGAAAATTTCGAGTGATATATAATCACACGTTCACCGAAAACCCGTTGCAGACGCCCGGTCAGCTGAGTTGTCAACGCTATTTCAGGAACAAGGAAAAGAACCTGATTGCCTTGTCGCAATATATGGTCTATAAGGTGAATATATATCTCGGTCTTACCGCTTGCCGTGACGCCGTGAAGCAGTGCGGTCTGCCGGTTGTTGAAGCCTTCATGGATTTCAGCGAGGGCTTTAGACTGAGCTTCAGATAAAGTGGGAAGTATGGCAGTCGGATTATCAACAGGTGAGAAACGGGAGATTTCTCTAGCAGTGATGTCGACAATACCCTTGCGTTCGAGTGCAGCTACAATCGCCTTTGTCACTCCGCTACGTTCGATAAGCGCATCTAATGTCACTTCCTTGCGGCCGTGTTCGCTTAACGCTACGAGTGCGATTAACGCGGTCTCCTGTTTTTTAGCTCCTTTGACAGAGGCAAATGCTTGCTGTATGTCAAGAGAGGGATTGAGCGTTACATATTTTACACGTTTTCGGCGGAAGCGTTCGACGATTTTTTCAGAAATAACGGCGAGTCCACGCTCAATCAGACCATTTATTGCCGCTTCGGGATGAGCTATGTCAGATTGAGCCGCGATGTCCTTAACCGACATCTTTTTTCGTTTTACAAGAAGTTCTAACACAGTCGCCTCATCATCCCCGACAGTCTGAAACTCATCGAGGTCAAGCTCAGGGTTCAGTTCTACGATTGTCTCACTTTCGACTTTCAACCCTGCAGGAAGAGCCGCCTTGAACACGTCGCCGATAGAGCTTAGATAATAGTCGGAAATCCATCTCCAGAATTTAATCTGAGGGTGACGGACAATCGGACGACTGTCAATAGCGCAGACTATGTCCTTGACATTGAATGAGCCGTCGGGTGCAACCGGCGTTATGCTTTCGACTATCGCTGTATAATACTTTTTCGCTCCGAAAGGCACAAGCACACGGCATCCGACCGCGATATCACCCTCCATACCGTCCGGAATACGGTATGTGAAAGTGCGGTCGAAAGGGAGGGGCAGTATTACCTGAGCGAAACGAGCCATATATGCAAAGTTAGCAATATTTGTTTGACCGACGACCAAACTTTTACCTTTTTGAATGTGTTTTTAATGTAAACGAAAATATGTCAAACTTTTAAGAATTATAAATTATGGATATCAATCAGGAAAAAGCAGCAGCTGAAGCTGCAATTGCAAAAGCGGCAGCCCAGGTATCGGCAGAAGCAGCCCAGGCTGCAGCCGTCGATGAAAGCAATAATATCAAGTCGAAAGTAGCGGATGCATACGCAAATGCGAAGGAACAGATTTACGATACGGCACAACAAGTTATGGGTAATGTAAGCGACAAGTATGCCCAGGTCAAGGATGTTGTTGCCGACAAGGCTCAGACAGTCAGCGATAGAGCCAAATCATTCGCAGCTGATGCACTCGAAAAGGGTGCGAACCTTATGGACACACTTGCCGATAAGGCTCACGATGCAGCCGCAGGCATGAAGAAACAGTAACGGAAGGCGTCACAGTCTGTGGACATCAGCCACAAAACTGAACAGACCTCCCGGCGGCGTGAGATTTATCCTGCCGCTAACCATTTTCCGGTCTTCGACATCCATCGTGTCGGAGACCGGAGTTTTATTTGACGGAACGACTGAATAATTTCCTTCGCTTCCTTCAGCAATATATCTTTCAGATAATCGGTGAGCCACAAATCCCATTGTCATTCGCAGGTTCAGTTCGACGGTCGCGTCGAGAAGTGTCGAGCCGTCGTCGAGCGTGGCTACCAGCATATCAATCCCTAACGGTCCGTTATAGTAAGGTGCTATAATCCGTTCGAGCGCACCACATAGAACATTGCTGACAGTTTTTATCCGTTCTGTCGGATAATATTTTCCTATTGCTTCGAGCAATCTTTCATCGCTCGCCAATATATTCCCCGTGTAGTTTCCCGAATTATCGGTGTTAAAAAAAGAATATCCTACGAAAGAACACTTCCCGCCATGACATTCGAACAACAGGGCAAAATCAGCGGTGCGTTCATACGCTTTTTCCACCATAATGCTTCCTTGCCGGCGCATTATGCCTTCAGCACGTCTGATTGCTTCTGATGCGGTCAGACGACGTGTGTCGATAAGTCCGCGTCCCGAACTCGACCAAGGCGATTTCATGATGCTTTCAGGCTGAGGTTTCAATAATCTTTCAAGGTCGCCTGTCGTCTTGATTTCTACAGCGGCAGGTGCTATACTGAAATCAAGTTGTGTAGCTGTTTCATCTCTGAGTAAGGCAGCGGTGCGTCGGTGAGACAGTGTCCGCCAATGGTCTATTTCGCTGTCAGCCGGTAAATGAGCAGGGTCGATACCTTCCCTTTCGAACACTCCTTTGACCGCAAGTGACCATCCCCAAGGTGACGCTACGAGCTGGTCAGCGGAAGAATAATCAAAAAGACGGACGCCTGTAGAAAAACGTTCTTCAATAGTGCGATACCATTGCGCATTGACTCCGTGAGCAAGCACATAGTCACCCCTATCGCCATACCATAAGGGTAGGGCGGCTCCTGCAGAGCGAAGTGCGAAGGCTGCCTTCGGCGGAGTGAAATTCTTTACTCCCGCTGCAAGAGCGATGTCGTTCTCCGGATTGAAATAATGAAGTTTTGCCATATTTTACGGCAAATATAATGTTTTGCCCGATGATGACAAAAAAACAGGGCACCTTCTCACGAGGGCACCCTGCATCGTTTTAAAAAGACTTAAAACAATTACATAACTAACATAAAACACATTATCTTTTATTGACTTATCTCGTAATTTTATGATGTCACTCTGGAACAATGACAACAAAGGCATACAAGAAACCTTGTTTAAGTAAAATCAGATTTTTATGGTAAAAAAATGATGGGAATAAATCAATAAGTGAATGAGCTAACAACTATAAAAATAAGAGAATCAAATTTTTCTAATACAAAGTTACGCCTTAAATCCGGATTTTGCAATAGTATATGACTCAAATATAAGATGATATTAATATCGGTGCGTGGTAATAACTTGCTAATTAGGGGTTTAGTGTGGTATTAACTATATGGGAATATAAGATGCGTTTATATTTCGGAACTGATTTTCATTATATCATTTTCAAAATTATCACGGTCGATTGCCCGCGATTTCAGTCGGTTTCTGTATGAGTAGATTGTGTTAAGCGAATAATTGAGTATCTGAGCTATGCTTGCCGCGTCGTCGATACCCATTCTCGTTATGGCGAGAATTCGGAGGTCGGTATTCAGCCGTTCGCCATCCTCGAGTGTAATCCGGCATTCCGGTCGCAGAAGTTCATTGACCTGAGCAACAAAATCGGGGTAAAGATGAAGGAATGCATCGTCGAACACATTGTAGAAGTCTGCGCTCTGTTCTTCGATGAATTTTCCTGATTTTGTCATCCGGTAAAGTTCGTCGGTCTTACCCGCGGAAATCTTACGTTCGGCAATCTTACAGAACTGGTTGAGTTTATCCATGTAAATCGAACATAGTTGCAGGAATCTGCTGATATAAACATCCTTGCTTTGGTTGGCAACGCGTAGTCGGCGACGAGCGTTGTCAAGTCGTTTCATCTGTCTGTATCGCAGATATAGGCTCACACCGAGTCCCGCAACCATAACTCCCATCACCGCCATGATTATGTAAAGCCATTTTCTCCACTCGGCAGCCTGCTGATTGTGGGCGTTACCGATTATCGGTAGCACGCGCGACGACTCAATCATTCGGAGTGTGGCTCCGCATCTGACTGCATTGTCAAGCGCGATTGCCAGATAATTATATGCCCTTTCAATATCTCCTTCGGCATACATTGCCGCACCGATTTCCTGCAGCGATTTCACTTCAAGCGTTGCAGATTCAATGTCTGCAACGGCCGACCTTGCGAGTGCATTTATATATGCCTCGCGGTTGTTTTCCGCATTTGCCATTGTCGCCAGATGGTGCCATGCCCTGGCAAGCAGCCCCTTGTCTGTGGATTTTGCAGTGAGTTGTTCCAGCAGTGCTTTTGCCCGGATATTCTCTCCTTTAAGAAAATAATACTCTCCGAGATTGAAGATATATTCTTCGGATTGTTGATTGAGCAGTTCGAGCAACCGTCGCTGATGGCTTAAAGCAGTCTCGACATATCGGTCGCTGTAATTGGGAAAATCCTCGAAGGCAGCCGCCAGATAACTGTAGAGCTGACGACCTGTCTCATGATAAATCTGTAGCTCTTCCCTCGTCATACCCGCTGTGTCTACCTCAGAATATGTCTTATCTGCCGCTTCGTAGAGTCCGGCGAGCGGCAATAGTTCGGCTCTGCGCATGATGGCTTCACGTCTTTCGCGTTGGTCGGCTGCATCCTCTATCGCGCTGTGAAAATAATGGATTGCCGAATCATTGGCGAACGAACTGTAAGCGTTACCGATTTTCATAAGTTGCTCAGAATCCGCGCCCGGTCGACTGCGGTAATCTTCTTTCAGCGAATCGATAAGATTCTGTCGCTCTGAAATGAATTTTTCCCGCATACCAAGCGCGTGGTCGAGCTGTTTTATGGCAGTCCTATAGTTATCCGTCGCCATGACCTGACTCCACGACGAAACTGTGACCGTGGTAATTGCGATTAAGAGGGCTTTTGGAATCAGGCTCACGTTTGCTTACTGATTTAACAGACGGCTGATTTCATCAATGCCTATTGTGATGACTATGGGTTGACCGTCAGGCGTGTAATTTGGTGAGGATGTCTTGAATAAGTCAGCAACGAGTATATCGGTCTCGCTCTCCGTGAGATGGTTGCTTGCCGTTACGGCAGCGTTTCTTGCCATGGCTGATGCTATGGTGGCGAACAGGTCTGTGTCAGGCAGTTCGCCGGTCTGAGCGACACGACTGATTATATCTGTGAGTGTTTCTGCGGGGGAGGATGAACTGAGAGCCGACGGCATGCCGTTTATCGCCCAGATGTTGTCGCCAAGCGGCGCGATGTCGAACCCTAATCTCTCGAGAGAATCGCATATCGAAGACAATATGATGTCCTCGCTTGCACTGAGGTTGACCGTTTCAGGGAAAATCATGCGCTGGGTGGCAATAGCACCGTCGGCGATGCACGACATTATGCGCTCGTATAGCACTCTGACATGAGCGCGGTGACGGTCGATGAGCATCATGCCTTCCCTGACGGGGGTAGCGATATATCGGTTTGCGACAGTGATATATGAACCTGAAATTCCTTCTCCGCCGGCATCGCTTTGTCGGGATGGTTCGGTCTCGCTTATCTCGTCAAGACCAAGTTGTCTGACTGTCTCCTGCGCCTGCTCCATTATGTTGAGTGCACTCCTCACTTCTTCAAGCGACGCTGACCGTTCCCTGCGGAAATTGCCTGAAAGACTGTCCCAGTCGACCGATGAAGGCGATTTGCCGCCGGCATTACCTGAGTGCATTTCGTTCTGACGCTTTGTGACGTTGTCGAATGGATTGTAACTGTCGTCTACGTCAAGCACTGCCTTGGCATGAAAATCGGGATTGAACGCCGGTATTTCCGGCGCATTCTCGACGTTGAAGTCTATTGCCCCTGCTGCGTTTGTCTTGCCTAACGCTTCTTTTATCGCTGCGACAAGTATCTGCCAGATGGCTTGTTCATCCTCGAATTTTATCTCATGCTTCTGGGGATGGATGTTGACGTCGATTCGTTCAGGAGCGACTTCCAGGTTGATGAAATATGACGGCTGCATATCACCGGCAATAAGCGGTTCGAAGCAACTCATCACTGCGCGGTGGAAGTAAGGGTGACGCATGTTGCGGCCGTTGACGAAGAAATACTGGTGGGAGCCGCGTCTTTTTGCAAACTGCGGCAGTCCGACATATCCTGATATCCTGACGATTGAGGTTTCAGTTGCGAGCGGTATTATCTGTTTCTCCATTGACTTGCCGAAGAGTTCGCCGATGCGTTGGCGCAGCGAGCCGCTCAGCAGTTTATGAAGGGTGACGTCGTTGTGAATCAGCGTGAAATCGACGTTGGTGTTTACAAGGGCGAGTCTTTCGAATTCATGGACTATATGACCGAGCTCGACCGTGTCTTTTTTCAGGAATTTTCGTCGTGCGGGCTGATAGGCAAAAAGATTTTTCACCATCATATTGGTGCCGGGCACGCATGCACACGGCTCCTGGTTTTCCATCTTCGACCCTGCCACTTCAATTCGGCATCCGATGCTTTCGCCTTGTCTCATTGTCCGAAGCTCGACCTGCGCTACAGCCGCTATCGAAGCTAACGCCTCGCCGCGGAAACCCATTGTGTGGAGACTGTACAGATCGTCGGCAGCCGCGATTTTACTTGTGGCGTGACGTTCGAACGCCATGCGCGCGTCGGTCGGCGACATGCCTGAGCCGTTGTCTATAACTTGGATAAGAGTGCGTCCGGCGTCTTTTATTATAATGCTCACGGCAGTGGCGCCGGCGTCGATGGCGTTCTCAACCAGTTCCTTGACTACAGATGCCGGTCGCTGTATTACCTCTCCGGCTGCAATCTGGTTGGCTACCGAGTCAGGTAACAGTTTTATTATGTCGCTCGCTGCCATAATTTACTTCACGTTGATTATTATGAGCAAAATTAGTAAAAAAAACTGACAAATCCCCTGTCTTAAATCTCTCCCTTTATCCTTTGCGTCCTTCGCGTCTCTGCGTGAGA
>CAMWNF010000037.1 GCA_947175535.1 uncultured Bacteroidales bacterium | reverse complement strand
GGTCGAAGGCTTGCAGGGCTTTGTCCTGACAGGTTTGAAAGCTTTCGGCACGGCGGTCATCGCCCAGCGAGAGGGCAACGAGCCTTAGGACGGCGAATGTCACGGCTGAAGCAAGATGGAGTCTCATCGCCTCGGGGACAAGCGACACTGAAGGGCTGACTTCAAAGAGGATTATGTCGTCGTCGTTGTCTCCGTCGGGGGACGGGACAGCGAAGGAGAGCAGACGTCGAGCCAAGGCTGCGGCGACCTCTGCCGCCGCTACGACGATGAAACGTCGCAGGGCGTGGCGGCGGTCGGGTGTCAGCAATGCAAGGGGCTGCTTGGAGGAGAGGGAGGAGAGCGACGAGAGTGCGCGGAGGGCTGAGTCGGCGTAAAGGTCGTCGAGAAGGCTTGCGACGGTGATGTTGATTTTCATTGGCAGGAGTCGGGTTATAAAACATAGCGATATTCGCGGCGGAAAGTGCGCCGGAACACTTCCCACGCCTTTTTGTCGGAGATGTAGAAACGCTCTGGACGGGAGAAGCAGATGACATGGGTGATTGCATCGGTGAGCGTCGCTCCTTTGTGAAAGGCAATATAGTGGTTGACGGCGCGGTTGATTTCGTGCCACTGGCGTCGTGTGTGGCTTTTGTCGCACTCGGCGGAGCGGGAGAAAAATCCGGAGTTGCGGATGCGCGAAAGGTTTGTCATGATGGTGGAGAACGACAGGTAGTAGCGCTGCGGTTTTGACGCCAAAGCTTCGGCAATGATTGTTTCGGGGGTTACGCGTCGCCGTTCTTTTTCATAGCGTCGGGCGACGGCGCGAAGGCATTCGGCGAAGTCGGCGTCGCGAAGAGAAGATAAATTGATGTGTTTCATAATGAGGATAAAATGGGTTATTGATATGGTTTTCAATGCAAAGTTATAAAATTAATTGTTATTATGCAAGAGAAAATCGGTTGCGTAGAGCGGTCGCGGTGGGTCGGGCGGATTGGAGTTCTGTGCTTTCGAGTCGCGCGCCGAGCGAAAATCGGCGAAGGTCTCAAGCAGGTCAGCGAGAGCCACAGCGGAGTTCTGGAGCTGACTTTCGTAGACTGCTTCGCCGGTTGAAGCGGGAATGTTTCGTCCGGCAATGACGTCGCTCACGCCTGAGATGTTGTTGAAAAGTTTCATCTGGAGCGACAGGAGTTCGTAAGCACCAATATCTTTTGTCGGCGTCACCACCTGAGTCGGGAGCGTCGGCGCCAAACCCGTGATTGGAATCACGCCGTCGGTCCTCGCCCATGCTTCGGCGATATCCTCCCATTCGACATTCTTTGGCTTCTGGTTCTGGGGAAATAGCAGGACTCCTTTGGCAGAGGAACCAATGATGTGGTCGATAAGGACGGTCATGCGGTTGATGCACCGCTGCTGGTCGATGACATCCTCGACGAAAGAATGCACTTCGCCGTCGGTGAGGGGATAGAATTTCAGGGCGAAAGGATGCGAGCCGTGTGCATATGGAGAGTCGTAGGAGGTCAGCATCTTGCCATTGGGGGCGAACCATCTGCAGCGCCATACGAAATTGAGTCTGTGGCACTTCCTGTCGGGATTATCCTTATCGGTATAGCGTTTTTTACGGCATTCGACAGACCACACCTCAATCACGCGACATCTTCCCGGAGGGGCGGTCAGGAAATCATTGAAAGCGGTATCGGTGGAGCCTATAATCTTGCCGGCAGAGATGAATCTATCGCCCGCCGTCACACCATACAAATTAGAGAGATAGGCAACCTTTTCGAGGTTAGCGCCTGCGAAACGGCTGAGGATTTCCGGGAAAGTGAGGTCGTGAGCCATGCCGATAAGCTCAATATCGTTGCCGCGGGGGTCGCGGAAAGAATTGACGAAGAAGCAGCGAGGGTCGACGTTGTCAATCCACAGGCGTCTGACCCCGCAGCGCCATTCGAGGCTGACGCGCTGTATGGCGCAACCCGAAATGAGAAACTCTTCGAGCATGCGGCAGTCGAGTTCGAGCAGCGAGTTGTCGGCGATGTATGCCCGGTCGGGTGTGTCGGCGCGGTATGTGCCGCTGTCGGCGGAGGTTGAGCGATACCTGCCAATGACAGTCTTGACCATCTGGCGTATCATATTGTTGGTAAGCGGCTTGCATCCGCGTTGTCTTAACAGGTCGGACTCCTTGACGGAAAATCCCTGGTGGTCTTCGACAACGTCGCTCCACTGGTCGCCGTAGGTGTAGCGTTTGAAGCGTTCGCGACGCCGGCGGAAATCGCGGGCTGCAAGCCAAGCGTCGTATGCGGCTGCCATATAGGGGCTGTCGTTCTGTGTTGTCATAATAAGAAATGGGTTGAGAGGTAATCGTTGATAGTCGAGAGGGCGAGTGTGTCGAGCCGGTAGGTGTCTTCGCCGGGGTCGATAACGGCATAGGCTGCGACGACGCGGGAATCAGCCAAAGCGGGAATGACGCGGACAGAGCCGTCGGGGTCGCGCCAAGCAATGGGGTCGGAAGTTCCCGCGCGCGAGAAGCGGTTTGACTGGAGTGGCAGCAAACGGGCGACTTCGCTGCGGTCGACGACACGCGCCTGCCGCATCCATCCGGAGAGCCGTATCGAGCAAAGACGGCGCACCGCGGGCTGACAGACGACATTCGCCGAGTAATCGCCATCAGCCGCCGAGAGCGAGACAAGAGCTGACGCTAAGGCAGGCTGCCCAATCAGCGCGGGATTTGCTTCGTCGAGCAAGGCGAGATACCACCGGCGCATAAGCTCGGAAAGGCGAGAGTCGATGTCGATGCCGTCGAAGCGTTCGACAGAGCAATCGGAGAGCAGAGGGTCAAGTCCGGCGCATGAGCGCCAGACCTGAAGCATCTGCTTGGAAGTGAGAGTAACGGTCATCGCGGATTAATTAGCGGCAGGGGCTTTCGAACCGATGACGCGGAGGTGTGCGCGAGGATAGCGGAGAACCACACATGACGCCTCGGTGATGACTACGGCAGAAGAATTACGCGTGCCCGAGCGGCGCAGGTCGATTTTCTCGGTTCGGAACGGCAGGTGGACATACTTGGTCATGTATTCGGGGTCGATGACCATGCCGTCGCAGGAGTGTCCGCACTGGTCGAAAATCTCGGAATGGATGACACAGAGATTTCCGAAATTTGTCACGATTTCGTCGAAGCGGAGCCCCCATTTGACCTTGGTGTCGGCGGCGTGACGGACGTGTTTGCACTCGATTTTCGTGATGCGGCTGATAAGCTCGGAGCCACAGATGAAAATCTTGCGCTTGGAGCCGCAGTTTTCGGTGAATGCCTGGCGTGCGATTTCGATGAGGGAAGATTCGGAGAAGTCGTCGATGTCGATTTCGGTGTGTCTCGGAGCCTGATTCCAGATGCCTCCGGTGAGGTAGACTTCCTCGTGTTTGTTAGGGTCGACGATTTTCGCCCTCGCGCCGAAAAGGAAGTTTTTCTCCATGCCCATGCGCATGTCGATTATCGCCGCCTCTTCCTGGTCGGAGAAGTCCCAGCCGACTTCCTTACGGGCGATTTTGTAGAATGTGCCTTCCTCGACCTGCATTTTGAAAATCTGGCAATTGTTGTATGCCTTGGTCGGAAGAGACTGAAACTGCGCGGTCTGGACGTCGAGTTCGGTCGCCGCGCGACCCATGCGGATGATGGTGGAGTCTTTGGGGATTTCGGGGACAAGCGCCTTGCCGTCTTCGTCTTTGGGAGCGTTAATCGCCATGACCTCGATGCCTCCGCCTTCGAGACGTCCGACAATGTAGAAAACGAGGGGACCGGCAGAGTTTCCGTCCTTGTCCTTGACGGCGATGTCGGGCAGGATGACGGTTTCGGAGGGTTCGAAGATGAGGTCTTCGGTGGTGTGGATTGTGTGGGTGTAGATGCCGTCGGCACGCCGTTTTCCGGCACCTGAGCTGACGACAGCAGTCGTCTTCGCCTCGGTGTGCTTAGGGTCGACCGAATAATACTCGACAGTCATCGATGTCGCGCGGCGGGAGTCGCCGCATCGAGAGAGCTGGTCAATCGGAGTCGACATGGGTCTGACCTTGACGATGCGGCTGTCGATGGAGTTGAGCATAAAACCGGGAACGGCTTCGTCGGTGGCGGCGAGGGTCAGAGGACCGTCGATTACGTGGCGGCCAGAACCGCCGCCGTTGATAATTTGAGTTGACATAGGAAACAGAAATTAAACAAATTGGAAAAATGTGTTTGAAAATAAAGGTCGGTTAATGAAACAAGGCGCGCTTATTCGTCCCAGAAGCCCGGGCGGAGGTGAGTCAGGAAATCAGGGCATGAAAAGTCGTCGTCGAAAACCTGAGCGGGCATGTCGTCGGCGTCGGGAGCTGTCGCCTGCAGCCATTCCTCGATTTTTTCGTTCCTACCTTTCAGATAGCCTTCCTTGCGGGCTTTCTCGAGGAGAGCACTGATTTCATCGTCGGTGTAGTTTTTTGACTGAACGGCTGCCGACGGAGCCGGCGGAGCGTCGTTTACGGCATTGTCGACGCCGAGGTCGATTTCCTGAGCCGTGAGGTCGATTGTATGATTTTCCATTTTTTTGAATATAATAATTAGTTTATTTATCAGTCTGCACAACCTAAAGATATTATTTGTTGGCTAATTGCAATGCAAAATTACTATAGGAAACATTACGATGACAGGTAAAATCGGACGGAAATCCTTTTTAACACATCGAAAACGTGGGGGCATCGAACATTAGACGGTGAGTGAGTGTTGGTTATGTAACGTTTCACTATGAACAAAAAAATGCAATGGTAATGAAAGAAAATCTCAAGAGGAAAATCAGCGACTGGTTGCGATGGACTGTATTCGCCCTGTCGGTGGCACTGATTGTGTTTATATCGGTCGATACGTTCATGCAGAAGCCCTTTCTGACCAATCCGGTCTACATGCGGTTTCAGCTGTGGGTGTGTATCATTTTCATCATAGAGTTTTTCGCGCAGGTGTTTCTGTCGGAACGGCGATGGCGGTTTTTCTGGCGGAACATCGTTTTTCTCCTTGTGTCGATACCTTACCTGAATATCATAACCCATTATAATGTGCAGCTCGGGGAGCAGGAGCTTTATTTCGTCAGATTCATTCCGCTTGTCAGAGCCGCCTACGCGATGGCGCTGGTGATAAGCTATGTGTCGACCTCACGCATCGTCGGGATATTCTGGTCGTATGTGAGCATCATCCTTATGGTCGTCTATTTCTCGTCGCTGATATTCCTCGAGCAGGAACAGCCTGTCAATCCGGGGGTGCCTGACTACTGGGCGTCGCTATGGTGGTGCAGCCTCGAGGCGACGACAATCGGCGCGCCAGTCAATCCGGTGACGGTCGTCGGCAAGGTGCTCGCGGCACTGCTTTCGGGAATGGGTGTGATAATGTTTCCGCTGTTTACGGTCTATTTAGGAGATGTCGTGACGAAATATCTGAAGCGGCGTCGGGCGGAGGAAAAATTGCGCGAGGCAAATTAAGAGCGGCATTTAACAGATATTGTCGGGTCGGCTGTCGGATTTTTGCTATATTTGCGTTATGAAACGAATATGGCTACTTATGATTGCCGCGGCGACAGTTATGAGCGCAGCGGCTGCTTCTCAGATAGTGTGGCTGGAGACGGTCCATAATTTCGGGGCTTTTGACGAAGACCAGGGCGCGGTCAGCTGCGAATTCAAGTTTGTCAACATCGGCGACGAGCCAGTGACGGTGGTGTCGGCGCGCGCATCGTGCGGCTGCACGCAACCCGCATATCCGCGGGAGGAAATCGCGCCGGGCGACACGGCAGTGATAACGGTGGCATATAATCCGGAAGGTCGTCCGGGCCGCTTCAACAAGACGGTGTCGGTCGAGACCACAGGTGAGCCTCGCAAAACGAAGCTCACCATAAAAGGCGTGGTCATCGGGGCGCGGACGAGTGTCGCGGGGCGTTATCCGGTGGACAAGGGTGTGCTTCAGTTCCGCAATCCGGCAGTGCTTTTCGGTCAGGTGATGAAACCCCACCTGAAGACAGAGTTCGCCGAGGCATATAACCGGAGCGCTGACAGCGTCAGGCTGCGCGTAGTGAAGAAACCGAGCTATATCGATGTCAATTTCGAGCCCAAGACCGTCGGACCGGGCGAACAGGTCTCGGTAATCTGCTATCTACGGACGGCAGACAAATCGCTATGGGGGTTGGTGGAAGATTCGATAATGCTCTCGACGGGCAAAGAGGAGTTCGCCCTGCCTTTCACAGCCATCATAAAGGAAGATTTTTCAAAACTGAGCGACGCAGAGCGGGCGAAGGCACCCGTGGCGCGTCTGGCAGACAAAAGCGTCGATTTCGGTCAGCTTGCCAAGACGTCTGCGCCTGTGACGCGCACGGCTACGCTGACCAACGAGGGGAAAAGCGCGCTTGAAATCCGCAGAGTCTACACGGCTGACCGCGGTGTGTCGGTCTCAGTCGACCGTCAGACGGTGAAGAAAGGAAAGAGCGCGGAAATCACGGTGACGGTCGACCCGTCGGCTGTGGGAGGCGACATACTCAACGCCCGGGTGTCGGTCATCACCAACGACCCTGCGGAACCGGTGCAGACGCTGCGGGTCGTCGGGGAAATAAAGTGAGGACAGGCTTATGGAGCGTGTTATAGCCCGCATGAGGGAGTTTGCCCCCATCTCTGACGGCACAGTCGCCAAACTCGCCGCCGCTATCGAGCCGTGCAGCTTCGCGAAGCGGCAATATCTTGTGGCAGAGGGGGTGGTGACCAATGCGGCATTCTTTATAGAGAAAGGTATGACACGGTCGTTCTGGATGGTCGACGGGGCGGAAATCACGACGTCTTTTTCGACCGAAGGCACGCTGGTGTTCAGCATGGATGAGATTTACTACGGACGACCGAGCGAGGAATATGTCGAAGCGATAGAGGACATCGAGGGCTACCGCATCGACGCCGAGAGGCTACGTGAGCTTGTGAGGAGCGACATCGAGCTTTCGGTGTGGTGGGGTGCAATCCATCAGTATGAATACCGCCGTCTTCATCAGTCGCATAAAGAGCGGCTGACGCTTCCGGCGCGCGAGCGTTACGAAGCGTTCTGCCGTCAGTTTCCCGAGGTATGCCGTCGCGCTCAGCGCAGCTATATCGCCTCATATCTCGGAGTGACTCCCTCGACACTGAGCCGTATAAGCACTTTTTGACATAGAACAAGTTTTTTGACGTCGCGATAATGTAACTTTGCATCCGCAAAACAATTATCGCTCACATGACAACGACTTTATACAATTCGACCAAACCTCGTTACGAACTTCTCGACGGACTGCGCGGAGTTGCCGCGCTGATGGTGATATTCTATCACGTCGGCGAATGTTTCGCCACAAGCGCGCGCGACCAGTGGATTAACCACGGCTATCTCGCCGTCGACTTTTTCTTCGTTCTGTCGGGCTTCGTGATAGGATATGCCTATGACGGACGATGGCGCAAAGGGCTGAGCGCGGGTGGCTTTCTGCTGCGGCGCGTCATAAGGCTTCAGCCGATGGTGGTGGTCGGCGTTGTGCTGGGCGTGATATCATTCATCATCCAGGGTTGCGAGCATTGGGACGGTACGTCGGTGAGCTACACGGCTGTCATAGCATCGTTTGTGCTGGGACTGCTGATGCTGCCCGCTCTGCCCGGCACCGCTCCCGAGGTGAGGGGCAACGGGGAGATGTTTCCGCTCAACGGTCCGTCGTGGTCGCTGTTTTTCGAATACGTCGGCAGTGTGTTCTACGCTCTGTTTCTTCACCGGCTGTCGACGCGTTGGCTGAAGGTTTTTGTCGGCGCGTCGGGTCTGGCACTCGCCGCGGTCGCCCTCTGCAACGGTTCGGGGGACTATCATATCGGCGTGGGATGGACGGCAGCGGGCGGCGGCTTCTGGATGGGACTGGTGAGGATGACATTTTCGTTTTCGATGGGTCTGCTGCTGTCGCGCGATTTCAAGCCGGTCAGGATAAGGGGTGCGTTCTGGATATGCTCGGCAATGATTGTGGGGGTGCTTTCGATACCATATATCGGCGGCGCGGAGAAACCGATGCTCGCCAACGGGGTGTTTGACATGGTGTGCACGCTTTTCATCTTCCCGACTATCGTGAGGCTCGGTGCATCGGGGAGGACGACCGACCGCAATTCGGCGCGGACGTGTGAATTTCTCGGGGGGATATCCTATCCGGTCTATATCATCCATTATCCGTTTATGTATCTGATGTATGCGTGGGCGTGGAAAAACGGCTACGGCTTCGAGCGGGTGTGGCCGGTGGCGGGGGCGATAGTTGTCACCGTGGTGGTGCTCGCGTGGCTCTTCCTCAAATATTACGACGAGCCTTTGCGCCGCTATCTCACAAGCCGGCTCAAAAAATAAAACGCATTAGAACTGTCGGTTTGGAGTTTACGGTGAAGTTTTGTAACTTTGCTCAGATAACAAAGTATATAGGATGAAAACGATAAATTTTGCCGAACAGCCCTCACTGGTGAGTCAATATCTTATGGAAATGCGCAATGTCGATATCCAGCACGACCCCTTGCGCTTCCGCCGTAATCTCGAACGCATCGGCGAGATAATGGCTTATGAATTAAGCAAGACTCTTAATTACAAAAACGTCGAAGTCACGACTCCGCTCGCCAAGGCTGATTGTCCGGTGATTGACGACAAGCTCGTCTTAGCCACGATTTTCCGTGCGGGCATACCCTTCCATCAGGGTTTCCTGCAGTATTTCGACCGCGCCGAAAACGCGTTTGTGTCGGCTTACCGCAAATATAAGGAGAAAGAGAACTTCGATGTCTGCATCGAATATCTGGCATCGCCGCTTCTCGACGGCAAGACCCTCGTGCTCTGCGACCCGATGCTTGCGACGGGTGCATCGATGGAGCTGAGCTACCGTGCGTTGCTGACGAAGGGAACGCCGGCGAAGGTGCATATCGCATCGGTGATAGCTTCGCGCAAGGCGGTCGACTATCTCGAGAGCGTGATGCCTGCAGAGGCTACCCTCTGGGTCGGCGTCATCGACGATGAAATCAACTCTCACAGCTACATCGTCCCCGGTCTCGGCGATGCGGGCGACCTCGCTTACGGAGTAAAAGAATAACCCGATTATCAAAGCTGCTGAATGGCGGGTATAAAAAGTCTTGCCAAGGACACGGCTGTCTACGGTCTGAGTTCGATTGTCGGACGATTTCTCAACTGGTGTCTCGTTCCGCTCTATACTTCTCTGTTCCTTCCGGAGGAGTATGGCGTGGTGACGTTTGTCTACACTGTCGTGGCGCTCGCCCTGATAGTGCTGACCTACGGCATGGAGACAGGTTTCTTCCGCTTCGCCAACCATGAGCGGTGGAGCGACCCGATGGAAGTCTATTCGACCGCGCTGATTTCGCTTGCCGCGACTTCGCTGATATTTATCGTAGGAGTCTGCTGCTTCGCAGAACCCATCAGCGGCGCGATGGAGTGTGAGGGTCATGTGTCTTACGTGGTGATAATGGCTGTCTGCGTGGCGATTGATGCGTTTTTAGCGCTGCCATACAGTTATCTGCGCTACCGCAAGCGTCCGATAAGGTTTGCTACGATACGCCTTGTCAATATCGCGCTGAATATCGGGCTGAATCTGTTTTTCCTTCTGCTCTGCCCGGTGTTGATGAAGCATTTCCCGAAGGCGGTAGGTTGGTTCTACAATCCTGACTTCGGCATCGGTTACATATTCCTGTCAAATCTGATAGCGTCAGCCGTCAATTTCGTGATGATGATACCTGAGCTGAGAGGTTTCGCATGGCGCTTCAACCGGCAACTGTGGGGGGAAATGTTGCGCTATTCGGCTCCGCTGCTGGTGCTCGGTGTGGCGGGGATAATGAACCAGACTGTCGACAAGCTGCTTTATCCGACGCTCGCGCCTGATAAGGCTGAAGCCATGACGGGTCTCGGCATCTATGGAGCCAACTATAAGATAGCCATAGTGATGGTGATGTTCATTCAGGCTTTCCGTTTCGCCTACGAGCCATTTATCTTTTCGCAGGCGCGCGAGAAAGGCGAGAATAAAAATCAGGCTTATGCCGATGCGATGAAATATTTCGTGGTCTTCGGATTGCTGATATTCATGGGAGTTATGTTCTATCTCGACATTCTCAAATATTTCATCGCGGCAGATTATTTCAGCGGTCTGAAAGTCGTTCCGATAATAATGCTCGCCGAGCTGTTTTTCGGCATCTTCTTCAACCTTTCGCTGTGGTACAAGCTTTCGGATCAGACCGTATGGGGCATGTGGTTCTCTCTGTTCGGACTGGCGATAACGGTCGTGCTCAACGTCGTGCTTGTGCCGCGCTACGGCTATATAGGTTGTGCGGTCGCTGCCTTCTGCAGCTATGGTGCGATGATGCTCGTCAGCTATTTCATCGGGCAGAAGAAATATCCGATAAAGTATCAGGTGGGGCGTATCGCTCTCTACTGCCTTCTTGCCGCAGTCCTTTACGCCGCCGGAATGTATGCGCTTCCCGATATCGAATGGCTCCGTTATCTCGTCCGCGCCGTGCTGATTATCGTGTTTGTCGCGGTTGTGGCTAAGTGTGAGCATCTTCCTTTGAAATCGACAGTCAACAAACTTCTCCATCGCCGTTAATGAAAGTAACTTTAGTCAATCACAGCGATATAGTCGGAGGCGCGTCTGTGGTGTCGCTCCGGCTCCTCGAAGCACTGCGGCAGCAGGGTGTCGATGCGCGTATGATTGTCAAAGTTGCGTCAGGTCCCGAAAATGAATTTATAAGCGCGCTCGGCGACGGCTTTGCGACGAAAGCAGCCTTTCTCGGCGAACGATTGCGCATATTCGTGGCAAACGGTTTTGACCGCTCGACCCTGTTCAAGGTTTCGACTGCCGACCGCGGTCTGCCGGTCCACCGCCATCCGTGGATTGCAGATGCCGATATAGTAGTGCTGAACTGGTTCAATCAGGGCATGATGTCGCTCGACGAAATCCGGCGTATAGCCGCCATCGGTAAGCCTCTTGTCTGGACTCTGCATGACATGTGGGCTATGACAGGCATCTGCCACCATGCCGGAGGCTGCGCCCGCTACATGACCCGTTGCGGCGAATGTCCTTTCCTTGGAAAACCTCATCGTCGCCACGATTTGTCGACAAAGGTCTTTGATAAAAAGATGTCATTGTATGATGAAGTCACCATCAATTTTGTCGCGGTCAGCCGATGGCTTGCAGCCTGCGCGGCAAAAAGTGCCCTACTCCGCGACCGCCGTGTCGAGGTTATAAATAATGCATTCCCCTTGCAGCGTTATGCGACTGCGCCGAAGATGAGCCGCAAGGAACTCGGTTTGCCCGACGACGGCAGCCGGCTCGTCGTGATGTGTGCGGCGCGTCTCGACGATTCAATCAAGGATTTGCCTGCGGCAATCGCGGCGCTCAACTTATATAAAGGCAGCGAGCCGCTGGCAGCTGTTTTCTGCGGAAATATACGCAATCGCGCATTGCTTGAAGATCTGACTGTTCCTTACGTCTGGTTGGGTAATATTTCCGACCCTGCACGTTTGGCTGAGATTTACGCTCACTGTGATGCCGTTCTGTCGAGTTCGCAATTCGAGTCATTGCCCTCGACGCTGATTGAAGGCATGGCGGCGGGTGCGGTCCCCGTAGGATTCGACGGAGACGGACGCGATGAGATTATCGACCATCTCTCGACAGGTTATCTTGCCCGCAAAGGTGATGTCGCCGATTTTGCGCGCGGCATAGAGTGGGTGACTGCTACGCGTCCCGACCGTGACCGTCAGCACCTCGCTGCGGCTGAGCGTTTCGATGCCCCGCTGATTGCCGGGCGATATATCAAACTTTTTCAACGCATTCTTTCTGAAAAATGAAAAAGAAAACCATCTGGGATATGAACCGTCCGTCAATCGAGGACTACCGGCGCAGTGACAAGATGCCGCTGACGGTGGTTGTCGACAACGTGCGTTCTCTCAATAACATTGGCTCGATATTCCGCACTGCCGACGCTTTCGCCATCGAGCGGGTCGTCCTGTGTGGCATCTCTGCTACACCTCCGTCGGCCGAAATCCACAAGACCGCGCTCGGAGCTGAAAATTCAGTCGAATGGATTTACTTTCCGTCGACAATGGAGGCTATTGAGCGACTGAAAGGCGAAGGCAAGGTCATCTGCTGTCTCGAACAGGTGATAGACAGCGTGGCGTTGCAGGATTTTGTTCCTGAATTCGCTGCCGGTAAGGCTTATGCTTTTGTGGTCGGCAATGAAGTCGACGGCGTCGACCCTGCGGTCGTCGACAATTGTGATATATGCATCGAAATTCCTCAGCTTGGCACGAAACATTCGCTCAATGTGGCTGTGTCTGCCGGAATTACAATGTGGCACTTTTTTGAAACTTATCTGAAAACATCAAGTATATGACTGACAAAAAGCCTCTTATTTTCCCTCAGCCCTTGCGTGAGGGTGACAAAATAGTATTCTGTTCGCCTGCTGGCACAATCAAGCCGCAAAAGGTCGAAGCCGCAGCTGATGTCCTGCGTCGTGAGGGATGGCAGGTTGAGATAATGCCTCATGCCCTTGGCAAACACGGCAGCTACAGCGGCACGGCTGACGAACGCTATAGCGACCTCGAGCGCGCCTTGCTTGACCCTGATGTCAAGGCAATCATCTGTTCGCGCGGAGGCTACGGTGTGGTGCATATTCTCGACCGACTCAGCAAACTCGACCTTAGGGAAAACCCGAAATGGATTGCCGGTTTTTCTGACATCTCGGCTCTTCACGCCCTTATGGCGGTTAACGGCATCGCCAGCATACACTCATCCATGGCGGGGCAGATAATGCTCGGTCCCGACGACCCCGACAATGCCGCTCTTTTCGGAATACTCCGTGGCGAACGACCCGCCTATACTTTCGATTCACACAGCTTTGACCGCTGCGGCATAGCGACCGGAAAACTCCTCGGCGGTAACCTTGCAGTTCTTGCCGATTTGATAAACACTCCTTACGACATCATCGAACCGGGCTCAATACTTTTCATCGAAGATGTCTCCGAGCCTATCTATAAGATTGAGAGAATACTCTATCAGCTGAAGCTCAACGGTGTACTTTCTAAGCTTAACGGTTTGGTAGTCGGTCAGTTTACTGATTACAAACCCGATGACAACCACAACGACATGTATGAGATGATACGCGACATGACTGCCGAATACGATTATCCTGTCGCATTCGATGTTCCGGTCGGACATGTCGACCATAACATTCCTCTCATCGAGTCGGCGCAGGTGACCCTCAAGGTGAGTCCGTCGGGAAGAAACAGTCTGATTTTCCATCGCGAGCCGATGGAAAAGTAATAAACGTAATACCGAAATCCGATTTCCATGAAAAGTTTTTTCAATTTTCTATCAGCTGCAGCGTTAATCATCCTTTCGTCCGTTGGAGCGAACGCTGATGTTCCCGAAGGATATTATTCGGCTCTCGACGGTAAAAAAGATGCCGAACTTAAAACGGCTGCAAGCAATATCATCAAGAATTTCACGAGCGTTTCTTCTTACAGCAATCTGCCGTCATACTTCCGTCACACCGACGTCAGACCAGGCACCGAGTTCTGGTGGGACATGTATTCCGACATGGACGTAAACATATATGTCCAGTTCGGCACTTACATGAACCGCGAGCACTCGTTTCCCAAAAGCTGGTGGGGCAGCACTAACTCCACTGCAACAAACTATAAGGCATACACCGACCTCAATCATCTCTATCCCGGCGAGGCAAAGGCAAATCAGGCGAAAAGCAACTATCCGCTCGGCGAAGTGAGGAAGACCGACGGATACAAATTCGACAACGGTGTGTCAAAAGTCGGCGCGCCTGTCCCGGGACAAGGCGGTGGAGCCGCCTATGTTTTCGAACCTGACGATGAATACAAAGGTGACTTCGCGCGTACATATTTCTATATGGTGACCTGCTACCAGGACTACAAATGGGCGACTAACTACATGTATATGCTTCAGCAGAACACTTATCCGACGCTTAACCAGTGGTCAGTCAACATGCTGTTGAAGTGGTCGCGTGACGACGGTGTCAGCGACAAGGAACGCATGCGCAACGAAGAGGTCTACAAAATCCAGAACAATCGCAATCCTTTCATCGACTATCCCGAACTTGCCGAATACATCTGGGGCAATAAGGTCGGCGAAGTATTCCACCTGTCCTCATCCTCCACTCCTCCGGCTGGTGAGGCTATATTGCATGCTCCGGTTCCCGATACTGCGGTCGATTTCGGTCAAGTCGCAATCGGTTCTGACGGTAAGGCGTCTCTCTTTGTCAGAAGCGAGAATTTCCGTAATTCCATAACGATGTTCCTCTATGGCGGCGACAAGGATATGTTCAATATCTCGACTTCGTCGATTTCACCTTCGCTGTCTAATCGTGCCGAAGGATATTGGTTGGAAATCAAATACAGACCGACGGCTCTCGGCATTCATGAGACGAGTCTCCAGCTCGTGGCAGATGATATGGACTCGGCTCCTCCCATTGTCACTCTCCGCGGCGAATGTCTTGAAAGACCGGTGCTCACCGCATGCACGGCACTTGACCCGACCGACATAACATCTGACGAGTACGACGCCAACTGGTCGACGCCCGAAGGCGAAGTCGTGGATTACTGGATAATCACCCGAACCCGATATGTCGGTGGCAATCAGACGACCGAGGAAATCCTCGCCGAAGGCTCGCCGTGGACGATAACAGGCTTCAAAGACAGTGACTCGGAGTCTTATTCCGTTCAATCGGTGCGGCTTGGCGAACGCTCCCCCATGTCAAACGTTGTCTTTGTCAACCATTCGGGCATCACAGGTGTGGCTGTTGAAGAGCCTCTGACCGTCACCGCTTTCCCCGGCATAATCCGCTTTGACTGCGCACGCCCGCAGACCGGGGCGCGGATTTACGACCTTACAGGGCGCACGATGATGACGATTGACCTCATTGAGCAGGATATGGACATTGAAATGCCGCTGGGCGTCTATCTGATTGTGACAGACCAACACCCGACACCGGTCAAAGTGGCAGTAAGATAAATCCGAATCAACTTATAAAACAACGGCATGGTTCTCAATCAGGAACCATGCCGTTGTTTTATGGTGTTATCTGCTGATAATCAGTCGATGATGTCGAAGCCTGTGTATTTGCGGAGGCATTCCGGAACGACGATGCCTTCGGGAGTCTGATTGTTCTCCAGAAGTGCAGCGACGATACGCGGCAGTGCGAGGGCAGAGCCGTTGAGTGTGTGGCACAGGCGTGTCTTCTTGTCTTCGGCGCGGTAACGGCATTTCAGACGGTTTGCCTGATAAGTCTCGAAGTTCGAAACCGAAGAAACCTCAAGCCAGCGTTTCTGAGCGGCAGAGAACACTTCGAAGTCAAAGGTGATTGCCGAGGTGAAGCTCATGTCGCCGCCGCACAGACGGAGTATGTGCCAGGGCAGACCGAGTTTTTCGAGCAGACCCTGAACATGGTCTTTCATTTCCTCGAGGGCTGCATAAGAGTTCTCGGGTTTTTCGATGCGCACAATCTCGACCTTGTCGAACTGATGCAGACGGTTGAGACCGCGCACGTCCTTGCCGTAGCTGCCTGCCTCGCGGCGGAAACATGCCGAATATGCGCAGTTCTTCACCGGCAGACGGTCATCCGAGAGGATGACATCGCGGTAGAGGTTGGTGACGGGCACTTCAGCTGTCGGGATAAGATAGAGATTGTCGAGGGTCACATGATACATCTGACCTTCCTTGTCGGGGAGCTGACCTGTGCCGTAGCCTGATGCCTCGTTGACAACGTAGGGAGGCTGTATCTCGACATAGCCTGCCTTCGAAGCCTCGTCGAGGAAGAACTGGATAAGTGCGCGCTGGAGTTTTGCGCCCTTGCCGATATAGACGGGGAAACCCGCACCGGTGATTTTTACGCCGAGGTCGAAATCGATGAGGTTGTATTTCTTGGCAAGCTCCCAGTGGGGCAGCGCGTCTTCAGGAAGATTAGGCATTTCGCCGCCGGTCTTTTCTACGACGTTGTCTTCCGCTGTGCGTCCTTCGGGCACCATGGCGCAGGGCACATTGGGTATCGAAAGAAGTATTTCGGTTATGGTGTGTTCGGTCTCGGCGAGTTCGTCTGCGATGGCTTTTTGGCTCTCTTTAAGAGTCGCAACGGTTTCTTTTGCCTTGTCAGCCTCTTCCTTTTGACCGTTCTTCATCAGCGAGCCGATTGAAGCTGCGAGTTTTTTGAGCTCGGCAGCGGCGTTGTCGTTTTTGAGTTGCAGCTGACGGCGGCTTTCGTCGAGAGCGATGATGCGTTCGATAGCCTCCTTGCCGTCAAAGCCTTTTACGGCGAGACGTGCGACTATCTGTTCGGGATTTTCCTTGATTTGCTGTAGAGTAAGCATTATTGTAGAGCCTTATTGAATTGTTATTTCTGAAGGAGTTCTTTGACTTTGGCTGAAATCGCACGACCGTCGGCGCGACCTGCGAGAGCCTTTGTTGCGGTGCCCATAACCTTGCCCATGTCCTGCGGACCTGCGGCGCCGACCGCTGCGATAATCTTCACGAGTTCGGCTTCGAGTTCTTCATCTGTGAGAGCCTTGGGCAGATATTCTTCTATCACTGCCATTTCGGCGAGTTCGGTCTCGGCGAGTTCGGGACGGTTTTGTTCCTGATATATCTTGGCGCTTTCGCGACGTTGTTTCGCCATCTTCACCAGCACCTTCATCGCAGTGTCGTCGCTGAGATTACCATCGCTGCCGGGAGCGGTCTTTGCTTCAAGAAATTCTTTCTTTATGCCGCGGAGTGCCTGCAGGCGCACCTTGTCCTGAGCTAACATCGCGCTCTTTATGGCGGCATTAATAGTTTCAAACAAATCCATTTTCTAACGTTTGAGAGTTTTGATATCAATAACATGCAAAATTACAAAACTTCGCCGTAAACTCCAAACCCCACAAATTTACCCCCGCAAAAAACTGCGGGCGACTCCCGGTGAGGGGAGTCGCCCGCTGATAAAGGGGAATTTATTTCGCGCTATTAGCGGATGAACTCTTTAGACACTTTCGCGCCGCGACGCACGATGTAAACACCGTTTGCGGGGTTCTTCACTTCAACGCCCTGGAGGTTGTAGTAAACAGCCTCTGCTGCGTCTGCTTCGATTTCGTCGATGCCGTCAGTTGAAACCGCGTCGTATTTGACAACATAGAGCTGTACATTGCCTTGATAGACATTAACGACAACTGTCACATTGTACTTGCCGGCGGGAACACTTTCAAGAGTGTAATTGTTGCGGAATGCAAGCTCGGTTTCGCCTACCTTACCGGTGAAGTTGTATATAGTGCCCTTGGTTGCTTCGTCGAAGACAACGTTTTCAACCTTAACGACGCTGTTGACCATAGCGGCTGTGATATCAGCGGCTGCGACAGCCTTCGGAGTGAATGTGCCTTCGGTAGCAGCGGGAAGAGCCTCGACTGAAGCTACCACAAGTTCGGGTGTCACACCTTTGTAGAGTTTGTAAGAAGCTTCCCAACCTGCGGGGATGACATCACCTGCATTGAATGAGGTCACTGTCGCGTTCTCATAATAAACCTGGATGAAGTCACCGGCTTCGTCGCATGCGAAGATATTGCCATTGTTGGCAAAACCGACGGTGAGAGCATAGTTGACTGTCACAATAGTTCCATCTTCGAGAGCCTTGGTTTCAGCGACGTTGTTTGCTTCGGCTTTTTCCGGTTCGAGAGCGGCGATAAATTTATATGCTATCGGGTAGAGCTGAACGGCTTCTTTGAAAACGCTGACAGCTACAGTCACGTCATAAGTTCCGGCTTCCTGTTTGTCGAGCTTGAATTTGCTGTAGAAAGCGAGACTTGTATCGCCAACCTTACCCGTAAAGTTTACACCGGTCTTATCGGGAGTAGCCTCATTGAAGAGAACATTCTTAACAACGACAATGTGGTTGACGAGTTCTGCCTTTATATCGGCTGCAGCCACCACTGCGGGAACAAATTCCTCTTCCGTGTTGGAAGTTACGTCAGGGAATTCATCGATGGGTTTGATTTCAGGCACACCATTATAGAAGTTATACTGACCTTCCCAGCCTTTGATGATTACGTCGCCTACTTTATAATCGTTAGAGCCGTAAAGCAGGATGAAATCGTTGGTCGAGGTATAAGCATAAGCGTTGATGCCGTTGACATAAGCCATTGTCAGGTCATAGCCTACTTCGAAATCAGCTTTGTCGGCAAGAGCTACGGTTTCCGCGACTGTGTTTGCGACAGGCAGCACGGGGTCAGGTTCTGCCGAGTAATCGAAACTGTCGAGACCGGGATAACCCTTCACCATCAGAGTTGCACTAAAATCATCCAACTCCTGGATTTCCTTGATGAGGTCTTCTTTCGTTTCAGGTGTAGCTATAACGATTTCGACTACTTCATCCGCAGATGTATCGTCATCACCAAAGCCTACATTTTCAGGCATCGCGAGTTCCGAACCTGTATTGAATGCGATTACCGGCGTTTCGCTTACATAGTGAACCGAACTTACCGATTCAGGCTCAACGCTGAATACAAGATAAGGAGTGATGTCTGCGCCTGTAGTTCTTACACGACCTGCCACATATGCATTGTCGATATTGATATCATACTGTGCGTTTCCGACAAGACCGCCGACATATTTGCGACCCGTCACCTTAACATTGGCAAAACTTTCTGATATCCAAATTCCATTTTCCGAATTACCAATCATAGCGCCGGTATAATCGCCTTTACCTTTCACCTCACCGGTCACAAAGACATTCGCGATAAATGTAGTGTAAATTGGAAGTCCGCCTTTGATACAGCTTATCAACACACCTGCATCCTGAGTGGTTTTGATTTTTGCGTCGACCATACCGAGATTCTCGATGTAAGCATTGGGAACACAACCGAAGAGCGACGTACAGTAGTATTTATCACCTTCTGCGGGAGCGTCGGCAGGAGCAAAGTTCTTGATAAGATGGTTATCGCCGTCATATCTGATATAACCGAAAGATTTGTTGTCGTAGCCTGAGAGAGCGTGCCAATCGGTCACACCTGCCATGTCGATATCGGCGGTCTGCTTGAAATAATATGCGGTTTTATAGTCACCATTTATAGCTCTCGAACCGTCGACAAGCTTATAGGCGTTGCACAGATCTTCTGCGCTCGTGATAAGCCAGGGTTCTGCATATGTTCCCTTACCTGCGATGACAGGTGCTTCAGCCGGCTCGCCATAAGTGACAGTTATTTTGTTAAAAGTGCACGCTTCGGTTGTCGTAAAAACAACTTCTGTCGCACTGCCTTGCCATGTAGCTGCTTTATCTGCATATGCTCCCAACGTTCCGGGATTGGCAGTCAGCGCAAACTTGGATGCCGAGAACTCTATCTTGGTAATAGTAGCTCCATCAGCTGTAAATGTAAGAGTCTGGTTCTTTTTACCGCCGCCGGAAGAACATCTGAAATCTGTCGGTGTTTCTTCTTTCTGCGGCCACCAGAAACGCAATTTGCCGCCATTGGCTGCAGCGTCTTTTGTATCACAGGTAATTGTTACATCACCGGAGACAAGAGGTTTGTCATAATCCACGCCAGCATTACGTGTTTCGGACGTATAGCCGAAAGCAGCAGGATTGGAGAAATCAAACTCCGCGGTTTCAGCTGTAGCTGCGAACGCAGAGGCAGCCAAAACAGCTAACGAAAGTAAAAGTTTCTTCATAAAGTTAATTGATTAGGTTATTGATTGTTGTATGTTGTTATTTGGTTTTCTGATAACGTATGAGGATGATTTCGGTCGGGAAGTGGTCGGAATAGCCGTTCAGGAACGAGCCGCCCGCAAACGTTCGGCGAGGATAGCCCTGGCGGTTGCCTTCGGTGTCTTTCAGGAAATCCTTGTTGAGCACGTCGGCGCGATAGAAGTGCCAGCGGTCGTCGGCGCCGTTGGCGAGACCGCCCGAGATTATGATTTGGTCGAAGAGATTCCACTGGCTCTTATAGGCGAGTGTGCCGATGCCCGCGTCGAGCTTGCGCCAGAAAGGATTGAAGAACTCATGCTCGCCGACGCCCTCTGCGTCGCGCTTCGCTCCGAGCACCTTCGCACACGATTTGTCCATCGGGTCATCGTTGAGGTCACCCATTATGATTACGCCGATGTTGGGGTCGACGCGCCAGAGCGAGTCGGCTATCTGCTTCGACAGTGCGGCGGCAGCCTCGCGGTTGGGCGACGATTTCTCCTGTCCCCCCAGACGCGACGGCCAGTGATTGACAATCACCGCGATGCGCTCGCCCCCTATCGTGCCGACGACACACATCTGGTCGCGGGTGCGGAACGGTATGGTCGTCAGACGGTGGTTGGTGACGTTCTCCATCTTGAACATCTTCGGATTATAGAGCAGACCGACGTCGACGCCGCGCGCGTCAGGCGAGTCGTGATGGACGACCTGAAGGTTCCACGGTTTCAGTTCGGGCTGCGCCACGAGGTCCTCGAGCACCGAGCGGTTCTCGATTTCGCTCACGCCGATAATCGCCGGACCCATCGGAGTGGCGGGCGTGGTGAACTGCGAGATGGCGTAGGCGAGATTATGGAGTTTCGATTTGTATTTTCTGCCGTCCCATTTCTTCTGACCGTCAGGCGTGAATTCGGCGTCACGGCCCTCCGGATTGTTGGGAATGGTATCAAACAGATTTTCAAGATTATAGAAGGCAATGCCGACCATCTGGCGGCGACCTTCGGGATTTTTAGCAGAAAGCACTGAAGCAGCGACGATTAGCGTCAGCGCGAAAGAGAAAAATCTTTTCATCGATGTTCTTCTTGATTTTGATGTTGTAAAGTTATGATATTTTTATTTTTTAAGCAAAAAAATCTTTCCTCCCACCCCGAAGATTAGAATCTCGCGCAGAGCCGCAGAGAATAATTGTAGGGACGCGTCCGCCTCCACGAATGGCGAGTAGCGGAAACGCCGCGGGAGAATGTAGCCATCTTTCCTACATTTCCTCCGCGTCCTCGGCGTGAGATTCCAACTGGAGAATAAAATAAATCATTGTATCCAACGTTTTTATAAAAATTATTGCTAAATTTGCCTATATGAAACTGATTGAACTTAATCTGCAACGCATCCTTGACTTATGTCGCAAACATAAGGTAAAGACACTTTCGGTCTTTGGCTCTATCCTCACCGATAGATTCAACGACGACAGCGATGTCGATTTTCTGGTAGATTTCCAACCTCATGACCCTGCCGGCGAAGAGTTTGATTATGTTTCAAACTATTTCGGATTCAAAGATGCCCTGGAGAGTCTGTTCCACCGCAAAGTTGACCTTATAGAATATGGCTCCAATCTCAATCCAATCTTCAAAGCCCTGGTTGACAAGAAAAAACAACTGATATATGGATGATTGCACCCTGGTGCCGCTGTTCGCAATCCGGGGGCGGACGCAATGTATTGCGTCCCTACAATTTTCCTCCGCGTCCTCTGCGGCTCTGCGCGAGTCAACCCCCGATTGTACATTATGTATCCGCCCCTACAATTTCCCTCCGCGTCCTCTGCGACTCTGCGCGAGTCAACCCCTGATTGTGCATTATGTATTGCGTCCCTACAATTTTCCTCCGCGTCCTCTGCGGCTCTGCGCGAGTCA
>CAMWNF010000036.1 GCA_947175535.1 uncultured Bacteroidales bacterium | reverse complement strand
TTCAAACCAATTAATTAAATGATTCAGTTTATGAAAAAGTATCTTTATTATGTTGCGCCGCTGTTAATTGCAGCTGCTGCGGTCGCCTGCTCGCAGGACGACATCACTGAGATTGCGGAAAACAACGCCGCCGACGGTCGTCAGGAAATAGAATTTCACCTTGACATGATGTCGCGTGCCTCAGACCGCACTATCGCCAACCTCGACACAATTTGGGTATATGCAGATGACGGTAGTGAGACAGTTTTTGAAGCAACTCCATTCATAAAAGATCAATATGGCAATTTCAAGTCAGAAGAAAAAATATACTGGCCTGACGGTAAAGAAAATATTAACTTCACCGCCTTTTGGCCCTCCCCGCAGATACTGAACTCAGATAAGAATAAGGAAGCTTGTAACACAACAGCAGGCTATAAAGAAGAAAACCATAGTCATTTAACTTTGTCTCCTGGCATCTACTCAATTAAGACAGAGGTCCCGGCAAATGCATATCATCATTACGACTTGATTACAGCAACCGCAAATATCACTAAGGAAAATGCTAATAATGGTATTGGGTTATCTTTTTCACATGCTTTTGCTCAGATTGAGTTCAGGGCAAAAATTGATGAAAGTGCAGAGCATTCTGTCACAATTCATTCAATGCTTCTTTCAGGTCATACTCGATTTGGAAATTATGAAATTAAAAACCGTTCATGGACGAACTTATCAAGTACAGAAAATTTATACTCAGCCCCTACGAGTGTTTTTACTGTAACTCAAGAAGCTAAGTCCTTAACTGAAAAGACAGGCCCTATTTATGTAATACCAAAGAAAGCGACCTTTGCAACTATCCATAATAATCAAAGTGGTGTTTTATTGATGGTATATGCTAAAGTATATAAGGAAGGTGAATTGATATTCCCCTCTGAAACGTGGAATGAAGATGAAAAAAATGCCCGTATACCACAACCTCACTCACGAGATGATATTAACTCATTATTAAATGACGAGGGATGCATGAGATTACGCATTTATATTGGAGATGGGACTTTTGAGTTTAAAGCGGGATATAAATACATATTTACGATTGATTTTACCAATGGATTGGGTTATTATTCAAGCTCTGATCCTACACATCCTAACGAACCAATTCTTAATAATGCAATCTCAGCAAAAGTTGAAATTGAAGAATGGGGCGGAAATGATCAACAGGTAGAAGCATAATTTTAAAATATTGTGATAAACTAAAATATACCACTCAAATACAAAGTGAACATTTATCTAAACCCAATACTAAATAAATACATTAACAACGGACGCGGCATTAAACTGCCGCGTCCGTTTAACATATACTGCCGACTCTCAAAACAAGCACATAAAAATATACAGACAACGTAGCTGCAAATACTCCGCTGACGCGGAGTGTCAATCTTAGCCAACCGCAACCCTCGCGTAGCAGCCGCAGCCGACAAAAAAGCGGAATGAAATGCCTCAAAAAAGCGAAGTAAAATTCCTCAAATAGTTACCTACTTTTGTAAACGGTTTTGATTTATCGTAGTCTGCACATCTCAAATATGTCCAATTATCGTAGTTTGCAATGTGGAAATTTGCCATTTTACCGAAGTTTTATTATCTTTGTACCATAAATACAAGACATTAATGGATACTTCAGTATTGCTTGAAATATTACGTGACCAACGAGAGGAGCTTGACTCACTTCGTTCCCAATTCTTTTGCAAACGACAGGAAGAAGACCTAATTAAACTTGAGAGCAAAAAGGCTCAGGTGGTAATAGGTGTGCGTCGCAGTGGAAAATCAACGTTGTGTTTCAACGTATTAAATAAGGCGCAGGTAAAATTTGCTTATGTAAATTTTGACGATGAGCGTTTGGTTCGGTTGTCAGCCAATGATCTGAACGATGTATTAAAAAGTCTCTACCAGATTTATGGCGACTTCACTCACCTATTTCTTGACGAGGCACAGAATGTAGAAGGATGGCATCTCTTCGTCAATAGATTGCTCCGACATGGAATGAAGGTTATTATAACCGGCAGTAACGCAAAATTACTCAGTAGTGAGCTTTCCACATATCTTACCGGACGCTATAATGAAATCGAATTGCTTCCTTTCTCATTCCGTGAATTTTGCGAAATGGAGAAAGTGGAAACTGTGAATCTTTCTACAAAAACAGACGCCTTACTACGCAGGGCATTTGACAAGTACATGGAAACAGGCGGTTTCCCGGAAATAATCAGTGGCGAAGAAACTGCTGAGGAATATATTGACACACTGGTGTCAAATATTTTGGAAAGAGACATAGTGCAACGATTTAAGGTAAGATACAAAGATGCCTTTAGGTCACTATCCAATCATATCATGAATAATGCTCCTTGCGAGATTGTATATACTGCGTTACAGCAGACTTTTAATTTCAAAAATGACAAAACAGTTGAGAATTATGTCGGATACCTTTATCAGGCATATCTTCTGAAACAGTTACGCAAATATTCTACCAAAAGTAGCGAGCGGATTCGTAATGCTAAGTGCTACCCCATAGATGTATCGCTTATGAACGCCAGGAAGAACGCTTTTGCAAAAGACAATTTTGGATGGAGGCTTGAATCTCTGGTCTATCTGGCGTTATGCAGGAAGTATGTAATGGGCTACGATATCTATTATCATAAAACTGACTCTTACGAAGTGGATTTCGTAGTTTGCCATCGAGCAACGGTTGTTGAACTTGTGCAAGTCTCCTATGATATATCCTCTGAAAAAACTCTCAATCGAGAAACTTCAGCTTTGGTGAAAGCCGGTAGATCGTTCAAATGTGATAAATTAACTCTTGTTACAGCCTTTGAGGAACGTGTGTTGGATGTTAATGGACAGGTCATTAATGTCTGTGCTGCTTACAAATGGCTTCTGATCTAAGCTCATCAACATTTGAACTGACCACCAAGATCGGCATCGCCAGGCGTCTTTTCGCAAAAAGTTGCCAAAATGGTTATACCATTACAACCTTTTTGAAAACATTTTACTATATTTGCAACATATAAATATAATAGCCGTTATTATATTACATACATTTTTTATGATACGTTCAATACCTAACCCACCAATGGATCGCGATGATGTAACGCGATTTCGTAAGAACTTGGAGAAGCATCTTCGAGATGACTACTCCGTTGCCGAACGTAATCATTTAGCGACACAAAAAGCTCGCGCACAGGAAAACGTTAAACGAATTATCAATAACTGTGGCGGCAAAAACCCCCTACTCGGATATTGATTTCCAAATCCGATTGATGACTGACTCAGACTATGATATATTGTCTGAGTTTTCATGTGGAGAGGACGAACTCGACGATTTTTTCAGGCATGAAGTAAAGGAGTGTGTTGACAGGCATTATCTGTCAGCTTATTGTGTAACGCATACAGGTGGAGAGATTATTGCGCTCTTTACCCTCATGAATGATGCATTAATGATCACAAGCCATACCGAAAAGTCTGATTTTATCTCTGACTTACGATTGTACACGGATACAAATGCCGTAGATTTCTTTAAATTACAATCTTCATATCCTGCAATAAATATCGGGCATCTGGGAACATCCTCAAAATATCAAAATATGGGAATTGGCACAACGATTATTGACCTTGTAATCGAAACTTTTTCCAATTACAAACAAGCAGGATGCCAATTTGTAACGGTTGATTCCATTAATAAGCCTCGCACTACAGCTTTCTATTGCAGAAATGGTTTTTCATTTCAGACATCAAAAGATGCTTATTCCCCTACGAGGCGAATGTACAGAATTTTAAATTAACAATATTATAAACAAACTCCCCCGTTGTTGCTGAGTGCTGACAACGGGGGAGTTTGTATTGGGGGTTAATTGTCGAGGAATTATTTTTCGGCGGATTGTTGGGTGCGGAGGTTATCTTCGGCTTCGGCAATGGCCTGACCGAGAATATCGAACCAGTCCTTTGCGATGATATGACACATGTCAAAAAGCATGAAGCCGTCGCTCTTCTCAAGATTCATCTTCACCGCGCGCTGGAAACGGTCGGGATCGCCGTAGTACTGTTCAACATACATGCCTCCGTAGAACGGACGGTCGCCGAGCAACTTACGAGAGAATTCGCAAGCTCCCTCTACACACAGATGATCGCCCGTCGACCACTCGCTGTCGGTCTCGTTCTTAACTCGGCCCCCGTGAGCATGAAGTTCGTCGAGAGTGACGTCGACATAGTAGTTGCCGTTGGTGTAGAAGTCAAACAATTCGTTAAGAGCATAATTCTTATATTCCGGCGTTGCCCAATCAAAGTCTTTCGACGGATCATAATCCTTGCTTGCCCAGTTTACGCCGACTTCATAGTAAGAAGGATACCATGCGCCGGTGTAGTTACCGAGCATCATATCAGGCTTGACGGCCTTAATCGAGTCACGTGTTTCGGCAAAGAAATCATGGATGACCGACGCGCGCCATTCGATCCATTTGTTGTGCCACTTTCCGGGCTTACGGGTGTAACCGCCGTTTTCAGTCGGTACCCACTCGAAAATATCCTGCGGGAAATTTTCAACTTGCTCGCCGATGTACTCTTCAAATTTTTTCTTCGAAAAATCAGAAAAGTCCGAACGCATGCCTTCGTAACGGCAACGGTCGAGCATTACGCCGTCGAGATCATAATTTTTCACAAGTTCAAGCACGAGCGAACGGGCATAGTCCTGCACTTCGGGAAGCGCGGGATTCATAAACGCAGTTGCGGGACCTTCCATGTCGGGAGCTTTCGATATAGTGCCGTCTCCGAAATAGTAGACAGTCTCCCAGTCCTTACGGTCACCGTTGAGTATTCCGCCCTGCTCGGGATCTGTTCCTTCACAGAACATGTTGACCGATGCAAGCACTTTCATGCCGTTTTCGCGACCGATAGTAATCATCGTGTCGAGGTAGTCGAAATTTTCTGGATAGTCGACGCCCTTCCATGATTTGACACGCGGAGCGATTTCACTGTTGTATGCGACAACACTTTTCGTCCCTTTCACGTCGACTACAAGATGATTGAAACCGCAGTCGGCAGCTTTCTTAATATAGTAGCGCGCAGTGTCAGGGTTTGAGAATTTCGCCCAGTTGGCCGAAAAGTCGAGCCACATGATTTTCGGACGGTCTTCGATACGCAATTCCTGATCGGCAGCCGTCTCGCTGTGTTTGCATGAAACTGTGGCGGTCAGCGCTACAAGCGCTGCCGCCAAGAAGAATGACAGTTTTTTCATTCGTTGATGATTGGTTTATTGAACAGGTTTTGAATAATTCTAAATTTACGCACAGTGGAACGCTACAAGGCCTTCCATCGGACTCTTGATGATAGTTCCGACAGTCAGACCGCATTCACGGGCAGCTTCTTCGAGCACTTCGCGATAATAATATGCGATAGAGCCGATAAGATTGACACTTAATTCAGTCGCATTCTCATACTGAAGCACGTTACGACGGAAAAATGCCTTGAACGAATTGAGAACGAGTTCATGCACCTCCTTGCGGTCGATATTCTGGATAAGGAAGGGAGTAACCGATGCAAGGAAACGGTTAGCCTGCGGCTCTTTGTAGACGCGACGTATGATCGTCAGGCGGTCAAGCTCGTACTGCGCGAGGAATTTATCGCAAAGGTCTTTCGGTAACTGATTTTTCAGCACGTCGCCGATAAGGATTTTACCGAGAACGGCACCTGATCCTTCGTCGCCGAGTATGTAACCGAGCGGCGAAACGTTGTCGCAGATTTTCTCTCCGTCATAGTAGCAGGAGTTTGAACCGGTGCCCATAATGCAGGCGATGCCGGGCTTACGGCCGCAGAGCGCACGCGCGGCGGCAAGCAAATCGGTGTGAACTTCGATTTTTGTTGCTGAAGGAATATTCTTAGCTATGGCACGACGCACGTTGTCGCACACTTCGTCGGCAATACATCCCGCTCCGTAAAAATAAACTTCTTCAATCACTTCTTCGCCAAGCTGAGGAACGAGTTCTTCAGCAATGCGTGAAGCCATTTCTTCCTCAGTTAACATCACAGCGTTCATGCCGCCTGTGAACACTCGGCGCACAACATTAGCGCCGTCAACGACACACCAATCGATTTTGGTGCTGCCACAATCTGCAATAAGTATCATATTTTAATATAGATTTTTTTCTTGTAAAGGATTGCGCCGATACACCAGTTGAAGAGAACGAAGAGTATGGCGAAACAAAGTGATGCGAGAGTTTGATTTCCGCCGCATAATGAGTCAAGACCGTTGTAAACAAGTGTCTTAATGGTTATATAGCCGCTTTCGGTCGAATCACTGGGGAATTTCACCACACCAATGGTTATGGCAAGAATGGTGCTGAGCACATAGAGGAAAAGCGGATTGACGCCGAACGATTCGAAGAAACGCGACCAGCGACGGTAGCCCTTGATGTCGATAATCCATATCAAAAGAGCGAGGAAGCTCGAAGCAAGACCACAAGTGGTGAGCACGAAAGTCGGAGACCAGATTTTCTTGTTGATAGGCATCCCGTAGTCGAGAAGGAAACCGGCGAAAGTCAGGATAGTCCCTACAATAAACAGCCGGTTGATACGCAGACTGTTATCTTTAGTCGCCATGATCATACCTCCGCAGAGGAAACCAATCAGCATGTGGGCGATAGAGGGCAGAGTGCTGAGCAGACCTTCGGGATCGAATTTCATCGAGATGCCGTTAACGTGGTCTGTGTACATGTGAGCTTCACCGAGAACCGCCTTGTCGACAATCACTATGACATTATTATCGGCAAATTCGAAACCGTTGCCGAATAACAACATTATGCCGTAGACGACAAGCATAGCGGCGACAAGCCACGCGAGAGCCTTGCGTTTGAAAGCAATGCCGAGAAGCGCACCTACGCCGTAGCAGATAGCGAGTCGCGGGATTACGCCGAGTATGCGGATATGGTCAAACGTAAGCACAGATTCCCAGAATTCGGCACCGTTGCAGACACCGCGCAGGAACATCGAAAACCAAGCGATGAACATGCCGATAAGGAAAAGAACGACCGTGCGGCGCAAAATTTTCACTATCGCAGCTGTCGAGAACTGAAAATCATATTTTCGAAGCGACATATATGTCGACATACCCATAATGAACATGAAAAACGGGAATACAAGGTCGGTCGGGGTGAGTCCGTTCCAACTTGCGTGAGTGAGAGGTGCGTAGATGTTACCCCACGATCCGGGATTGTTTACAAGGATCATGCCGGCGATCGTTATGCCTCTGAGCACGTCGAGAGCCATAAGTCGCTTGGGGCGTTGGGATGTAGTTGATGTCATTTGTGATTGATTGGTTTTATGTTTTTTATTTCTTTGCTTTCGTGCAGCGGTCGACCAAATAGGCAATCGACTTGTAAGAGATGCCGCTGTTGGTTGTAAGTCCGATTTCACATGTGCGCGAATTTGAGAAACCTTCCGTGACGTGAGCTGCGTCGAGTTCGGGTTTCAGTTTCCGCAGACCCCATGCGTTGAGTTCGGGATGGGTGAAACCTTTGTCTCCTGCAAATCCGCAACAGCCGACTTCGGCGGGAACGGTTACAGATGTAGCACACATAGATGCAAGCGATATAATCTTCTGTGCAAGTCCCATCAGACGCGACGAACAAGTGATGTGGACAGCCACCGAACAGTCTTCTTTCTTGAAATCGAGATGAGGAGCGAGATAATCGAGGATAAACTCGGCAGGCTCGTGAAGTTTCATTGACTTAATGTGAGTCTGCATGCGATGGAGACAAGGACTCTGGTCGCAAAGCACGGGATATTTGCCGTCTTCAGAGGCTTTCAGCAGAGCAGCCTCAAGTTCGGCTGTCTTGCGGTCAGCTGTTTCTGGCATACCCTTGCTCTCCCAAATCATGCCGCAACACAGATTATCCATATTTTCGAGGAAAATGACTTCATATCCTGCTTTTTTGCATAGCGAAGTCATCACCTCGACAAGCGGACGGAGTTTTTCGCCCTTTTCAGGCGTTACGCCCATAGTGCGGTTGATACATGACGGGAAATAAACAACCTTGCGCTCCGATTTAAGCGCATCGGCAGGTTCTTTGAAGCGATAAGGACGCGGGAGAGCCGATGTCCAAAGCGGCATTCCTACTTTATGCAACCCTCGACCGATAGTATTGACGGCATTGTTGCCGATGACGCTGCGGGTTGCCGAAGCCGCGCCCAGCATAAAACGCAGACCGCTTTCAACTCCTCCGAGATGACGCGCACACCATTCGCCCATACGACGGACGGCAGGATGCTCGGCAACACGACGGTCACGCAGGTCATGTGTCAGGTCGGCTGTGTTGATGCCCATCGGACAAGAGGTGCTGCACAAACCGTCGCCGGCACATGTCTCGTCACCGTAGTAATGATATTGCTGTTCGAGGATGTCTCGACGGTGAGGGTCAGCACCCGTATCAGTAAGGCGAGAAATCTCACGGCGTACTACTATGCGCTGACGGGCTGATAATGTAAGGCCGCAGCTGACGCAATTAACCTCACAGAAACCGCACTCTATGCAACGGTCGACATGCGGGTCAGTCAGGGGCAGCGGTTTAAGATTCTGAATGAAACATTCGGGGTCATCGTTGAAGATGACTCCGGGATTTAGAATGTTCTGAGGGTCGAAAGCTTTCTTTATGCGGCGCATAAAATTCCAAGCCTTCTCGCCCCACTCTTTTTTGACAAACGGAGCCATGTTGCGACCGGTGCCGTGTTCCGCCTTGAGCGAGCCATCGAAACGATCGACTACCAGTTTTTCTATTTCTTCCATCAGATGACGATAGCGGTCAATCTCTTCCTGAGTGTTGAACGCCTGCGCTATGACGAAGTGATAGTTGCCTTCGAGCGCATGACCGTAGATACACGCATCGTCGTAGCCGGATTCGCGCAGCAATTTTTCGAGAGCGACAGTCGCTTCAGGAAGGTCATCGATGTGGAAAGCAATGTCTTCAATCAGGGAAGTAGTACCGAGCGGACGAGTTCCGCCGACGGCAGGGAACACACCTGAACGGATATTCCACCATTTTGAAGTAACTTCTGGCTCAGACGAGAACGTCGCTTCCTTATATAAACGGAACGGAGCGAGGACAGAAAGAATTTTCGAAATATTTGCATCAAGCTCTTCCTGCGAGTCTGCCTTAGTTTCCAACAGAAGCGCAGTCAGCCCGACACCGGTGTCATCGCCAACAGATTCGAGCGATTTGCGGTCGAGCATCTCGCAACTGTAGAGCGGCGCGTCTTTTCGCATAGCAACAACGGCGCGACAAGCTTCAGCGAGATCGTCGAAATAAAGCATCGCCGACGCGCCGTGACTGTAAAGATGAGATGTGTTGACCGTAACCGAACTCATAAACGCCAAAGTACCCTCACTGCCGACCATAGAGTGAGCGATGATGTCGATTGAGTCATCGAACACTATGAAGGGTCGCAGATTAAGACCGGTGACGTTCTTTATCGAATATTTATATTCAATGCGTTTTGCAAGTTCGCTGTCAGCGCGAATTTCGTCGCGGATAGCGCATATTTCGTCAATGAGGTCCTTATGAGTCTCGCGGAATGACACACGCGAAGCCTGATCACCTGTGTCAAGTATCGTTCCGTCGGCAAGAATAATTCGTATTGAATCAAGTACACGGTCGCTGTTGGCGTGAACACCGCAACTCATGCCAGAAGCATTGTTCATTACTATGCCGCCGACCATCGCCGACTTCTTTGATGCGGGGTCGGGACCGAATGTGCGACCGTAAGGCGTGAGCAAATCATTGGCGCGCATGCCGATTACACCTGGCTGGAAAGTCGCCTTTAGTCCGTCAGGCTGGATTGAGTAATCCTCCCAGTTCTTACCGGCAACAATCAGAATTGAATCAGTAATCGCCTGGCCGGAAAGACTCGTTCCGGCGGCACGGAAAGTCACCGGCAAATTATGACGCGAAGCTACAGCCAACAAATGCGATACTTCTGTTTCGTCTTTAGAGCGAATGACGATTTTGGGGATTAAGCGATAGAAACCGGCGTCTGTACCCCAAGCGAGCAGACGGAGAGCGTCGGTGTAGATGCGTTTTTTATCGACAAACGCACTTATTTCTTTAAGGAACGCCTGGTACCTTGAATCCATTTTTTATTTATATAAATGATATTGTTCGGATGCCTTACGGAATGCATCATTATCTTTATTCCAATATTCAATCATGTCTGCGACTTTATAATCACTGCCGAACCTACGACGGATTTCCTTGCTGCCCGTAACTTTGTCAAACATGTTGAGACGGCTCTTTTCAGCCAATTCGAAGGGTTTGTGGTCAGGATACATATCGGCAAGCTCTTGCATCACGTAGAACTGAGTCAAAGTGAGGGGAGCAGCGTTGACATCGGTAACATAAACTTCGACTCCCTGAAGATTTTCTCCCTTGCCGACAGCATAGAAAGGTTTGATATGGATTGGACGGAACATCAGACCGGGAAGTTCGAGCGCATTGAGACGACGGCTGAGTTCGGCAGCATCAATCCAGTCGGCACAGAAAAGCTTGAACGGCAAGGTATAACCTACACCAATTGACATTATACCAAGTTCGCCGAGAATACCCGACATCGGATAATTGACTGCGGCTTCAGGCGTCGGGATATGGGGTGACGGAAGAACCCATGGCATGCCGGTATCGGCAAAACTCATATCACGGCTCCAACCTTCCATCGGTACTACGGTAAGATCGACCTTGACACCGCCTCCAAGCAGACCGTTGTCATTAAGGTATGTCGCAAGTTCACCGGGGGTAAGACCATAGAGATAGGGTATCGGAAAACGGCTGACAAAAGACACACAGGAGTCTTCGACAAGGCAACCTTCGACTTTGTTTCCCCCGACAGGATTCGGACGGTCAAGCACCATAAATTTCTTGCCGAGTTCGGCGCAGGCTTCCATTGCCTCGCCCATAGTCGAAATAAATGTGTATGAACGGCAACCGTTATCCTGAATATCATAAATCAGCACATCGACATCCTTGAGTTGTTCGGCGGTCGGTTTGTGGTTTTTACCGTAAATGGAATAAACCGTCACTCCGGTCGATGGGTCGGTATAGGTACCTACTGCATCCCCGGCGTGAACGTCGCCTCGAACACCGTGTTCAGGAGAATACAAACCGACAAGTTCTACGCCGTCGGCTTCATGAAGGATATCAATTGTTGGCTTAAGATTATTATCAACTCCGGTAGGATTGGTTATCAGTCCGACACGCATGCCTTTTAGACCTTCGAAATCACGGTCGCGCAGCACTTCAATTCCGGGTTTTACTTTCGCCGCTCCTGACAAAGCTAAAGTTGCAGCGATAAAAGAAATAAAAAGTTTTTTCATTTTCAATCGTTTTGTTTGCGTCCGAACGCAGGGTCAATTTTAAGAAAAGCACATATGCCGATAGTTGCGGCGCAGCAAATCATAGTCCAGATAAAGAAGTGGCGGTAGCCTATACATTCCTGCAACCAACCTGCCGCCATGCCGGGCAGCATCATGCCGAGCGCCATGAAGCCGGTACATATCGCATAGTGAGCGGTCTTATGCTTGCCTTCGGAAAAATAAATCAGATAAAGCATGTAGGCAGTAAAGCCGAAACCGTAGCCGAACTGCTCGATAAACACACATATATTGACTGTCACGAGCGACAGATGTGATGCGTAGCTCAAATAAACGAAAGTAAGACAAGTCAGCGACATGCTCCATGCCATCGGCCACAACCATTTTTTGAGACCTCCGCGTGCAGCAACGATACCACCGATGATACCACCCACGGTCAAACCGATGATGCCGACCGTGCCGTAGACAATGCCGACCTGACCTGTAGTCAGACCGAGACCGCCCTTATCGATAGGGTCGAGGAGGAAGGGATTAATAAGCTTGACAAGCTGCGCTTCGGGCAGACGGTAGAGCAGCATGAATGCTATCGCTGTCCATATCTGCTTCTTCTGGAAAAAAGATTTGAATGTATCGATGAAATCGCGGAAAATCTGCGATGCGGATGAGGCGCTTCGGTTATCGTCGGATGCCGGACGGGGAAGAGCCCAGCTATGATACATTGCCACAATAAAGAAGAACGCCGAGAGCGAAGCAAAGACAACGAGCCATGCAAGAGGAATATTTCCTGACGCACCTTCGAAACCTGCAGTAGCAGGAGACGTCAGTTTATGGTCAACTTCGTAATAGAGATATGCGGGTTTATCCCAATTGTTTTCGTCAAATTCGAAACGCGTCGACAAAGCATTCTGCTCAAGCCTGATGCTCTGATCGCCGCTCTTGTGAGTGACGTTCAATACAATTTTTTCTCCGGCTTCAGGTGCACGATTGAGTCGCACTCCTACAATGGCAAAATTATTTGACGCACGTTCTCCGACTGTCTCGCGCTTTTCTCCGAAAGTTTCTGTCACCCAACGGGTGAAAGCAGAAGGCTCGGAAGATGACTTACCTACCGCACCGGTTGCTATCGCTTCTTCTGCGACAAAACCATTGGCGGCATTAAGCGTACGCACCGAGTCGCGCATCATGGCGGCATATCGGGCAAAAGGCATTCCATCGTACTCTGATGGAGCTACGGTAGCAATGGTTGGAGCTGGATTGACTGTAATGAACTGAAGTTCTCCGTCGAGGTCAGGTTCCGCAGAATAGATTGCTGTCAGTTCCGGAGCCGTCCACTCTGCTGCAGGATCGGCGTTCACAGAAATCTGCAAAGGCGCAAGACCTGAACCGGTTTCAATAAGACCGGCTATAATGACGAGCAACCCTTGTCCCGCCACTGTCGCAACACGATAGAATGTCGAACGTATGCCGACATACAATGACTGTTCGTGTTCGGTCAGTGCAAGCATATAGAAACCGTCGGCAGCGATATCATGAGTCGCCGAGGTAAAGCCGACAATCCAGAATATGGCAAGTGTCAGTTGAAAAAAGAAAGGTGTCGGTATTGTGAAGGCTATCCCGGCAAGTGCGAATGCTATTATCCACTGCATAGTTAGCGTCCACCAGCGTTTGGTGCGGATAATGTCCACAAACGGGCTCCAGAATGGCTTTATAACCCATGGAAGATATAACCAGCCTGTGTACAAGGCAATATCAGTATTAGAAATTCCGAGGCGTTTATACATGATGACAGATATGGTCATCACCGCTACATAAGGGAGTCCCTGGGCAAAATATAATGTTGGTATCCAAGCCCATGGATTACGTCGTTGCGACTGTTTCATTCGATGGAAATTAGATTGATTTTTTAACTTGCACAATTTAAGGGGCGGCAGACTCCACCGCTACTGCGAAGTTACGCAATTCTTTCAAAACAACCGCTGTTTTAAGCCAAAAGTTAAATCATAAAAGAATTTAGCTTCACAAGTGCTTGTGATATAAGGAAAAATTTGTAACTTTGCAGTCGCTTTTTAGCATCCCGTGTGATGGGAAATTAAGGAGCAAAGAAACTTAATTTTTAGTAACACATTAACCAACAACAGAATGAAGACATTCACTCTTGCGGCAGAACCCCGCACCAATCTTGGCAAAAAAGCCACCAAAGCACTTCGCGCAGAAGGCAAAATTCCCGTAGTCCTCAACGGCGGTGACATCATTGACCTTCCTTGCAACAAAGAACTCAAACCCGGTGAAAAAATTGTAGAAATAGGCAACGGCAAAGGTCTCATCACTACTGACCTCTCTGTTACAAACGATGCAGTACGCAAACTCATCTATACTCCCGACATTTTCGCTATCGAACTCGACATCAACGGAGAAAAGCGTATGGCTGTCCTCAAAGACATCCAGTTCCAGCCTGTAAAAGACACAATCCTTCACCTTGACCTTCTCGAAGTAAACGAAAAGAAACCCGTCACTATCGAAGTTCCCGTTAAACTCGAAGGTCATGCAGAAGGTGTGAAAGCCGGTGGTAAACTGACTCTTTCAATGAAGAAACTTAAAGTTAAAGCCATCTACACTTCAATTCCCGAACGTCTTGTCATCAACGTTGACAACCTCGGTCTCGGTAAATCTATGGCTGTCGGCGATATCCACTTCGAAGGTCTCGAATTGGTCAACGCCAAGAACGCCGTTGTCTGCGCAGTTCAGCTCACACGTGCCGCTCGTGGTGCAGCCGCTGCAGCCGCTGCCGGCAAGTAATAGCATAAGTCTATGAAATATCTGATAGTTGGGCTCGGCAATATAGGTTCGGAATACCTGAATACCCGCCACAACATCGGTTTTAAAATATTGGATGCCTTTGCTGAGGCATCCAATATTTCTTTTTCAACCGAACGTTACGGCGACGTTGCCCGCATGAGACTCAAAAACAAACAGCTTGTATTGCTCAAACCGTCTACATACATGAATTTGAGCGGTAATGCAGTAAGATACTGGAAAGAAAAAGAAAGCATCGATATCAACAACATTCTTGTCCTTGTCGACGATATCGCCCTACCCTTCGGTGCTATACGCATAAAGCAGCGAGGCAGCGACGCCGGTCACAACGGTCTGAAAAACATCGCTCAGATGCTCGGCACTGATGCATATCCGCGACTCAGGTTCGGGATTGGAGATAACTATCCGCGTGGCTGCCAGATAGACTATGTGCTCGGTCAGTTCACGGATGAAGAACGCGTTGAGCTACCTGCAAGAATTGAAGTTGCCGACGATGCAATCAGAGAATTCGTGCTTGCAGGCATCCAGAATGCGATGTGCAAATTCAACAACAAATAAATAATCAGTTTATGGCAAAATCAGAAGTCAGGATAGACAAATGGCTCTGGGCTGTCAGAATATTTAAGACACGGACAATCGCAACCGAAGCCATAAAAAAAGGTCGGGTAACAATGGGTGATAATCCGACTCCTGTAAAACCGTCGCGAATGATTAAGGTCGGCGATACGGTTAACGTCAGGAAACCGCCAGTGACTTATTCGTTCCGGGTTCTGGCTTTGACAGAAAACCGATTGGGTGCGAAACTCGTGCCTGAATATATGGAGAATATCACTCCGCAATCTGAATACGATTTGCTCGAAGTGGTAAAAATATCAGGCTTTATCGACCGGCGGAAAGGTCTCGGTCGTCCTACAAAACGCGAAGGACGCGAATTGTCGAAATTCACCGAAAATGTGTATGATGACGGCTGGGATTTCGATTTTGATGATGAAGACGAAGATGAAAACTGACGGTTAACAGCCAAGCAAATAAAAAATGGGGTTACGGACACGACGCAACCCCATTTTTGTATTATAATCTTCGGCGTTCAGTTATCAACAATCTCAACCCTATTACCCTCCGGATCAAGGCATGCCGACATATACGTTCCCGCTGGAGTCTCGAAGGGTTCTGTGATAATCAGATTCCCGTCCGTGCGAAGCAGTTCCGTAAGGAAATTCACACCTTCGCGACTTCCTGTGGCGATAGCGACATGATTGGCTGACGGATTGACCGTCATGCCGTCATAACTTAATATTTCTATCTGAGCGCCGTCGGTGTCGGGCCAATATAGGAAATAGCATGTCACTCCGGTAACATCATTGCGGAAACGCGGACTGGACGTAAGTGCAAAATAGCGCATATACCAATACCGCATAGCTTCGATGTCGTTTGCGACAATTCCTGTATGAGACAACTTCATCTCTCGGTTATTTCACCAATTTGAGCATCGTATTGAAAGCCACCTCAAGACCTTCCTTATCTTTACCGCCTGCCTGAGCGAAGCCCGGCTGACCGCCGCCACCGCCTTTAATAGCCTTGGCAGCCTCGCGTACTATAGCTGACGCATTCTTACCATCTTTAACAAGTTCGTCTGTCAGCATTACTGTCAGAAGAGGCTTGTTCGCCGGATCAACCGTAGCTGCGACAAATGCGGTAGGCTCTGACGAACGGGCTCTGACTGCAAACGCTACGTTTTTAACAACATCAGGGAGACGCACACCTTTGAGTGATACAATACGGATACCGTTTTCGTAAACAGCCTGGTCGATAAGTTGTGCAGTAAGGTTATTTACACGCTCCTGGAAATATTCTTCAGCCTGTTTACGTAACTCAGCGTTTTCATCAATCGAACGGCGCAGAGCCGCAACGACGTCAGGTGCGTTGTTTAGCATAGCCGCGACATCGCGGAGTGTTGAAGTCAATTCATCTACAGCATTTTCGACATTCTCTCCGGTAATTGCTTCGATACGGCGGATACCGGCGGCAATACTGCTTTCAGAGACAATTCGGAGCATACCGATGTTACCTGTATTTTCGACGTGTGTGCCACCGCAAAGTTCTACCGAATCGCCGTAACGGATGACACGAACCTCGTCACCGTATTTTTCTCCGAAGAGTGCCATCGCACCCATCGCTTTCGCTTCTTCTATCGGAAGATTGCGACGCTCGTCGCGCGCTATTGCTTCACGGATGCGACGGTTGACGATACGTTCAACTTTCTTTATCTCTTCAGGTGTGAGTTTCTGGAAATGCGAGAAGTCAAATCGCAACACTTCAGGCGAAACAAAAGAGCCTCGCTGTTCGACATGCGTTCCGAGAACTTCACGAAGTGCTTCGTGGAGTAGATGGGTAGCACTGTGATTACGCGAGGTCGCGATACGCGCTTCTTTGTCAATCTCCGCACGGAAACGAGCTGCCGGGGTCGAAGGCAGTTTCTTTGTGAGATGAACTCCTATACCGTTTTCACGTTTAGTGTCAAAAATCTCTATTTTTTCTCCTGTTTCAAGGTCTGTAAGCGTACCGCGGTCACCTACCTGTCCTCCCATTTCCGCATAGAAAGGCGTTTTACGGAGAATAATCTGATAATACTCGCGGTTTTTCTGCTTTACGAGACGATAACGGAGTATCTCGGTATCGACAGAGACTTCATCATAGCCGACAAATTCCTGTTCTCCGTCATGAACTGTAATCCAATCAGTAGCTTCGACGGCTGCCGCGTTACGCGCACGCTGTTTCTGAGCTTCCATTTCGGCATCAAACTCTGCCTGATTGAGAGTCATGCCGTTTTCCTTCAGGATAAGAAGCGTGAGGTCAAGAGGAAAGCCATAAGTATCGTAAAGTGTGAACGCCTGCTTTCCGGAAATCGAGTCTGAACCGTTTTTACGGGCAGCGTCCATTGCATCGTCAAGCATACGGATACCGTTCTCAAGCGTGCGAAGGAATGCATCTTCCTCTTCTTTGATAACCTTCATTATCAGGTCACGCTGAGAGGGCAGTTCGGGATATGCCTCGCCCATACTTTCAATCAACGTATCGACAAGGCGATACATAAATGCAGAACGCTGACCGAGGAATGTATAGGCATATCGCACTGCACGACGGAGTATGCGACGGATAACATATCCAGCCTTAGCGTTACCCGGGAGCTGAGAATCGGCGATTGAGAATGCGATTGTACGCACATGGTCGGCAATCACTCGCATGGCTATATCAACCTTCTTATCCTCGCCATATTTCAGACCCGAAAGCTGAGATATCTTCTCAATGAGAGGTGTAAACACATCGGTGTCATAATTGGAGCGTTTGCCCTGAAGAGCCATACACAGACGTTCGAAGCCCATGCCGGTATCAATAACCTTCGCCGGCAGCGGCTCTAATGAACCGTCAGCCTTACGGTTATACTGCATGAATACGAGATTCCATATTTCGATTACCTGAGGATGGTCTTTGTTGACAAGCGATGCACCGCTGACAGCCTTACGTTCTTCATCCGTGCGGAGGTCGATGTGAATTTCAGAGCAAGGACCGCAAGGACCCGTATCGCCCATTTCCCAGAAATTGTCGTGTTTATTGCCGTTTATGATATGGTCGGCAGGCAGATGATTTTCCCATATTGCAGCAGCTTCATCATCACGTGCCAGACCGTCATCGGCAGAACCTTCAAAAACAGTGGCATAGAGTCTTGAGGGGTCAAGTTTCAAGACATCGACAAGATATTCCCAAGCCCAATCGATAGCTTCCTTTTTGAAATAGTCTCCGAAAGACCAGTTTCCGAGCATTTCGAACATCGTATGATGATAGGTGTCCATGCCGACTTCTTCGAGGTCATTATGTTTACCGCTAACGCGCAAACACTTTTGCGAGTCAGCCACACGCTGATATTTGGGAGCCTTGTTTCCAAGAATTATATCCTTGAATTGATTCATTCCGGCATTGGTGAACATCAATGTTGGATCATCCTTAATGACCATCGGTGCCGAGGGAACGATATGATGTCCCTTGCTTTCAAAAAAGTTTTTGAACGACTCGCGTATTTCTTTTGCTGTCAACATATTGTAAGGTGATAAATATTGCGTATTAATATTCTATCTTAAAAAAATAAATTATCTTTTTGAAAAATAACTCACAAAATTAGTCAGAACTTATTATTTTTGCAAGAAAAAAGGAGACACATTAATATATAAGAGAGTTCTAAAAAACAATCCGTATCATCAGATAATGAGTCACAAAGTTTTCTATCGCTATAACCCAGCTACCGAGCGTTACGAACGCGTTTATCCTCCGGGACGCGAACGTCTTCGCACTGCCCTGCGTCAGTCTGCGATAGGAATAATGGTGGCAATAGGGGTTTTCGCCCTGGTCTTCAGTTTTTTTGAGACACCGCGCGAAAAACGTCTGCGCGAAAAGACCGAACTTGTGGAAGACCGTCTGCGCACACTCAACAGGCGGGCAGATCAAGCGTTGGAAGTGATGGAAGATTTGGCTACGCGCGACAATAATTTTTACCGCGTGATGATGCAATCCGAACCTCTGACTTCAGGGCAGCGGTTTGCAGGGCTTGAACGCCAGCGAAACTACGATGCAATCGATTCCATGGCAGATTCGAAAATACTACGTCTGACCACCGACAAACTCGATAAACTCGACCAGATGCTCTACAGCCAATCGAAGTCATATGACTTTCTTGCTCAGGAGGTATCAAATATGGCAGACCGCGCCTCCCATATTCCGGCAATACAACCTATTTCTGAAAAATATCTTCGAGCCATGGCTTCAGGTTACGGTTACAGGCGCGACCCGGTCTACGGAACCACTAAATTTCACGAAGGCATGGATTTTTCTTCTCCCATAGGTACTCCCGTCTATGCCACAGGTGACGGGACCGTAACACATGGCTCCTGGCAAAGTCAGTATGGAAATCTGATTGAGATAAACCATGGTTATAATTACACGACACGTTACGCACATCTTTCCGAAATATTCGTAAAACCCGGACAAAATGTCAAGAGAGGAGATCTTATCGGCAAGGTCGGCAATACGGGAAAATCGACCGGGCCTCATCTTCATTACGAAGTACGGTTCCGCGGTCAGCCTCAGAATCCTGTCAACTACTATTTCTACGACCTTACACCCGACGAGTATGACAAGATGATACTCGAAGCTGAAAACGCAGGTCATGTAATGGACTGATAAAAGAATTATTTCTATGCGCGAATCTACAGATAAGAAATATTATAAAATCAAGGAAGTCTCTGAAATGCTTGGACTTCCGGCGTCGACCTTACGTTTTTGGGAATCCCAGTTCTCATTGCTGAAGCCTCGCAGGAATGACGGTGGCACACGTTTCTACACACCATCGGATATAGAAACGCTACGCATGATAAAGTATCTAATCAAGGACAAAGGTCTTAAAATCGAAGCCGCCCGAGACGTTATAAAACATAATCATTCGGGTATCAGTCGTCAGCAGCGGGCTGTTGAAAAACTAAAAGACATACGCAACCGATTGCAGTCTCTGCTCGACGCACTTAACAGAATGAGATAATCATCACCTGATATATACAGCAAGGGCGGCTTACATATGAAAACCGCCCTTAAAATTTGTCTTTAACTCTTACCTAAAGAATTATTTGCTGCCGAGAGAGTCTGAAACTGTCAGACGGGCACGACCTTTAGCGCGACGACGAGCAAGCACTTTGCGTCCATCGGGGGTAGACATTCTTTCACGGAAACCGTGTTTGTTAACTCTTTTGCGGTTAGAGGGTTGAAATGTTCTTTTCATTGCCTTATATTATTTTCTTGTTTATTATTCCACAATTCGGAGTGCAAATTTAAGCAATATTTTTTTACCATGCAAAATAAGAACTTCAAAAAGCGTCGTTTTCAATCATTTTTATCCAGTATGACACATTAAAACGTTAAGATATCTAAAATATCACATCTCTTACGGGCGAACTAAAACATATTTTCGTAAATTGCAATGATGTTTGAAGTTGTGTCATCATATTTCAATATGCCGTGGGTCTATTATACATTTCTTTGTATATACTTCGCCACTACGGTTACAATCATCGGGGTAATACTCTCTGAGAACCGCAATCCCGTGAAATCTCTCGCGTGGGTGACAGTCCTGTTCCTCCTGCCTATCGTCGGTATAATATTGTATCTTTTTTTCGGACGCAGCATCAAGAATAAAAGAATGATATCGCGCCGTAACAGAAGGAAACTCCGTAAATATGAACAGGCGCCAAAGGTTGACAAACGCAGTCTTAATCTGGAGGAAGAGTCTCACCAACTTATCAACCTCGCCGGAACATTGGCAGCCGCACCTCTTTACCCTGATAATTCTGTGGAAATTTTCTCTGACGGGCAGTCGAAATTCGAAGCCTTCAAACGAGACTTGAAATCTGCGCGACATTCGATAAATCTCCAATATTATATATTTGAAGACGATAGCATCGGAAGAGAAATCAGAGACATTCTGATTGAACGCCATAACGCAGGAGTAGAGGTGAGAGTGATTTATGACCACGTCGGCTCTTTCAATGTAAAATCAAGTTTCTTCAAACAGATGAAACGCGCGGGCATACAGGCATATCCGTTCCTTAAAGTCTCTTTCCCTCAGTTCGGAACCCGCATCAACTGGCGTAATCACCGAAAGATATGCGTCATCGACGGGTCTATCGGCTATATCGGAGGCATGAATATCGCAGACAGATACATTGACGGCGGAAAAAATTTCGACTCGTGGCGCGATACTCATCTGAGATTGACGGGACCTGTTGTCAGAGCATTGCGCTATTCCTTCGCCATAGACTGGAACTTCATGGGTCAGCCGCTGCTCGAGAACGACAGCCATCTTGTTTACTCACCGGAAGTCGATGCCCCCCGTGCCGGCGTGCAGCTACTCACCTCCGGACCGACATCACAGTGGAGCAACGTTGCCTTCATGTTTCATAAAGCCATTGCAGGTGCAAAAAAACGTGTATATATCCAAACCCCCTATTTCCTTCCGACAGAAGGTCTTTTGAAAGCTCTCCAAGTCGCCGCTTTAGCCCATGTAGATGTACGCATCATGATACCTCGCCGGAGCGATTCACGCATGCTCACATATGCCTCATACTCCTACATTGCCGAATCACTTAAAGCCGGCATTAAGATATATTTCTATGAAGCCGGAATGCTTCATGCCAAAACCATGATTGTCGATGACGAATTTGTGTCTGTAGGTTCAACAAATTTTGACTTCCGAAGTTTTGAATGCAACTTCGAGTCAAACGTCTTCATCTACTCTCACGAAGTCAACCGACAGATGGATGAAATATTTCACCGCGACCTGGAAAAGTCCACCAGAATAACACCTTTCGAATGGCGCAATCGCCCCTACACCCAGAAAGCGGCGGAATCGATTGTAAGATTGCTCAGCCCCATTTTATAATTCGTTATTCTCAAAAAAATCAAACGCCGAACACACTCACATCCAATCGAAAAACAATGGCGAAATAAATTCCGTTGATTTTTTTCAAAAAAACATTTTGCAGTTTCAAATAAAAGCTATAACTTTGCATCGCAAAAGCAAAAAACGAACATTGAAATGCGAAAATAGCTCAGTTGGTAGAGCACAACCTTGCCAAGGTTGGGGTCGCGGGTTCGAGTCCCGTTTTTCGCTCTAATGTAAAAGAGAACATTAAAATATCATCGTTTTTCAAGAGCCTTGAGCAATCACTCGCGAAAATAGCTCAGTTGGTAGAGCACAACCTTGCCAAGGTTGGGGTCGCG
>CAMWNF010000035.1 GCA_947175535.1 uncultured Bacteroidales bacterium | reverse complement strand
CAATCGCTATAAAACACTGAAAATCAGTGCAGGGACGCTCCATGGAGCGTCCGCATATAACATCTATTAAGGCGGATGCGCCATTGTACATTCCTACAATATGATGAATATCAGACATTTCAATTGGCTGAATTGACGGTTACATATTGATAAAAAAACAAGGGCACGGCCTCACGGTCGCGCCCTTGCAAGCTTATAAAACCTATGCAATAAACTATTTCAAAGTGAACGGAAGCACAGACAGACGTTCGCTGTCGGGGCCTACCATAGCGAGGAATTCGCCGGGTTCACATACAAATTCGAGTTCGTAGTTGTAGAACTTCAACAGTTCGGGAGTGATCTCAAACTCAACCTTGCGGCTTTCGCCTGCACGCAGGCTGATGCGCTGGAAGCCTTTGAGTTCCTTAACCGGGCGAACAGATGAGCCGACCATATCGCGGAGATAGAGCTGAACGATTTCGTCAGCGTCATATTTTCCGTTGTTGGTAACGACCACTGATGCTGTGATTGATCCGTCTTCAGTCATTTCGTCAGCCGAAAGAGTGAAATCCGAGTAGTCGAAAGTAGTGTAGCTAAGACCGTAGCCGAACGGATAGAGAGGTGCGTTTGGCGAGTCGATATAACCGCTGCGGAATTTTTCGAATTTCGAGTCATCGGCTTTCGGACGACCGGTGTTGAAGTGGTTATAGTAAATGGGCACCTGACCTACGCTGCGGGGCATAGTCATGGTGAGTTTGCCAGAAGGACTTACTTTGCCGAATACGACGTCAGCGATAGCATCGCCTGCTTCAGAACCGCCGAACCACACATTGAGGATAGCGGGAACGTGTTCTGCTTCCCATGTCATTACGGTAGGACGACCGGCGAAGTTAAGCATAACGACCGGTTTACCGGTTGCAAGGAGAGCTTCGAGGAGCTTGTGCTGAGTTTCGGGTAAGGTGATGATAGTACGGCTTGAAGATTCACCACTGTACTCAGAAGATTCGCCGAGAGCAGCCACGATCACGTCAGCGCGAGCTGCAACGCGGAGAGCTTCGTCGAGGAGTTCTTTTTCAGAGCGGGGATCGCGCATTTCGCGACCGAACATAGTAGCGTAAGCTTCGAGTTCGGGATCGGCTTCGAGGTTAGAACCTTTTGCATAAAGTACTTCGGCTTCGTCGCCTACAGCTTCCTTAAACGCATCATAAAGGGTTTTGTAGCGTTCGAAGTTAGCGGCTACGCTCCAAGTGCCGGGCATATTTGCAGCTGTATTGGCGAGCGGGCCGATGAGAGCGATCTTACCTTTCTTCTGAAGAGGCAGAACGTTATTATCGTTTTTGAGAAGTACGAACGACTCGGTTGCGATGCGACGAGCTTCTTCAAGGTTGGCTTGACTATAGATTTCTTTTTCGCCGCGAGAAGGATCGATGTATTTATACGGATCTTCGAAGAGACCGAGTTTATATTTGGCCTCAAGGATGCGGCGCACGGCAGCGTCGATCTGACCGAGGTTGACCTTACCCTCTTCAAGCGACTGAGCGAGAGTGCCGTTGAAACCGTCGGCCACCATATCCATGTCTGTTCCGGCTTTGAGCGCAAGAGCAGAAACCTGCTGAAGGTCGCCCATGCCATGATCAATCATTTCAAGGATTGCGGTGTAGTCTGTCACGACGAAACCGTCGAAGCCCCACATGCCGCGAAGCACGTCAGTAAGCAGCCACTTGTTGGCAGTAGCGGGAATGCCGTCGATTGTGTTGAACGAAGTCATGAAACTGCCTGCTCCTGCTTCAGCACCTGCTTTATAGGGAGCGAAATACTCATTGAACATGCGTTGACGGCTCATGTCGACAGTGTTGTAGTCACGACCGCCTTCGGGAGCTCCATAAAGAGCAAAGTGCTTGACACAAGCCATGATTTCGTCGTTGCTCTTGAAGTTATCGTCACCCTGATAACCTTTCACCATCGCGCGGGCAACAGCTGCACCGAGGAAGGGATCTTCGCCTGAACCTTCTGAAGCACGGCCCCAACGCGGGTCACGGCAGATGTCGACCATCGGGCTGAATGTCCAGCAGATACCTGCCGACGAAGCCTCACGGGCAGCGATACGGGCAGATGTCTCGACGGCTTCCATGTCCCATGTACATGACAGACCGAGAGGAATGGGGAAAACGGTCTCATAGCCGTGTACAACGTCCATGCCGAAGAGCAGAGGTATGCCGAGACGGCTTTCTTCTACAGCCACGCGCTGGAGATCACGAATTTTTTCAACACCTTTAATATTGAACACACCGCCAACTTTACCTTCGGCTACCATAGTGCCGATATTGCTGCTTTTAGCCTGACCGGTAGTAATATCGTCAGAAGCAGGCAGATTGAGCTGTCCGAGTTTTTCTTCCAATGTCATTTTCGACATCAGCTCGTCAACAAATGCATTCATTTCGGCATCACCGCCTTTTTGTCCGCCGCAAGAAGCGAGCGACAGAGGCATCAGTGATGCTGCAACAAAGTAGTAAGCTAACTTTCTGAGTTTCATACTTGAATATATTATTAGAGATTACAGTAACATAAAATTACTGCTTTGTTGTCGTAAAACCAAGTTTTTTCAGGCCTTCTTGAATTTCAGGCGCACCCATAAAAAGATTCCACAACAGACCCGAACGATAGTTCTCAATCATCGGAGCGACGGTGAGCTGGTCGATTGCGAGATAGTGAGGCAATACCCAGTCATTCTGGTCAGAGAACGCATCATAGAAACCATATTTCCCGCGATAGCGTTCGCCTTTATCATAGAAATGGCGGGCAGCGCGCATCGATTCGTCGGGAGTGTATGGGAAACTTGACAACGCCCCGGTAGGTGTAATCACACCGAGGTCATTGTTCGGCGCGTGAGCCGAATAGCCATCAGGCGAATAGCTTGCCGTCAGGCCCCATGAGTTCTCTCCGTAACCCTTATAACCTTTAGGATTAGTCACGCAGTAGAGATAATCGCTTTTGGCGTGGTTGGTCACAAGCTGCCAGTAGTCGGCATAATCGTCTTTCAGACCGCGCGGGTCGAGACCGATATAGGAATAATGTGACCAGAACAGCGGACCGCCCGTGTCTTCAGCTCCGTTATATTTCAGAATAAGAGGAAGCCCCATGAACTTCTTGTCGCTGACAATGTCACCGCCGCGCGCCCAACCTTTATGATAGGCAGATGCGGGTATCGGATGGGTCGGTGAAGAAGCTCCGAGTATGTAGGCGATGAGACATTCGTTATAGCCTTCCAGCGGAAAGTCCATTGCCCAACCATAGTCGGGAGACCAGTGCCAGTAAAGGACATCCTGTCCGTCACGTGTGTACCAGTCAAACTCCATTTCGCGCCAAAGCTTATCGATTTTGGCTGCGAGAGCCTTTTCCTCGTCATTACCGTTCTTGAAATATTCGCGGGCACACAAAAGTCCGGTCATCAGAAACGAACTTTCGACAAGGTCTCCGCCGTTATCCAGCTTACCGAACGGCTTGGTTTTGCCTGTCGGACCGTCAATCCAGTGAGACCATACTCCATGATGGCGGTCAGCCTTACCGAGATAGTCGACAATTTTATTGAGACGTTCGACACCCGCCTTACGGTCAATGAAACCGCGGTCTATCGCCGTAATTAGACCTGCGATGCCGAAACCACTGCCGCCTGTCGTAACAACAGTCCGGTCATTGTCGGGATAGACATTGTCGAGGTGGATACGTTCGGGAGCCAGTCCGGAAGTCTCTTCAGCTCCGTCCCACATATAATTGAAGTGAGTGCGCTGAAGCCAGTCGAGAAATTCATCGTCATTGGCAAAAGCAGCTTCCGACGGAGCTACTGAAGGTTTGTCCTCAGTGGGGCGTGTTCCGTTCGAACACGCCACCACGATGAGAGACAAAAGTGTTATATAGATTAATTTAAGATGCTTCACTGTTATAATCAGTCGATGGGCTCTTCTTTAATTTCAGGATAGTCGTTCTGGTGATCTGCGGGCACGGGGAAGTAAGCCTTGTCAGCGCTCCAACCTTCGAGGATGTCAGCCTTGCCTGTGCGGAGCAGGTCTTCGTAGCGAACGCCCCATTCGCAGCAGAGTTCCATGCGGCGTTCGTCGAGGATTTGATCTACAGTCACACCGGTGAGTTCAGGCATAGCCGCGCGTTTGCGTACTTGGTTGAAAGGAGCGTCGCCGCTCTTGCCCTGACGCACGAGTGCTTCAGCATTCATAAGGAGAACTTCAGCATAACGGATAAGACGTACGTTATTATCGCCGCCGTACTGCTCACGACCTTCTATTACCTGGTTGATGGGAACATACCATTTACCGTTCCAGCAACCGGTATTTTCAGTGTTACCAGGCATTGAAACAACGTCGCCTTCGCGGGTTGTTGAACCGGCGAGCAGGAATGAAGTCTCTTTACGGATTGTTTCGTTACGCGATGCAACCCAATTCTGGAATGAGTCAGTATAACCTGCGAAGTTCCAACCTCCGAACGAACGGTTAAGCTCAGCATTGGTGAGACCGGGACCGGCGCAGGCGAAGAACGCATCAACAGTAACGGCATCACCTGAGCCCATACCGAAATAGGTAGACTGACATTCCATCAGAGATTCGTTGCAAAGCTTACCGGGTATCTTGAAGAGCTGATAGAAATCGGGGTATAGCTCGAATTTCTGAGAAGAAATGATATCGTTGGTAAGTTTTTCTACTTCAGGATAGTTTCCAAGAATGAGATTTGCCTTTGCTGCAAGAGCTTCAGCAGTGTATGCAGTGAAAGCACCCATGTGAGCCATTTCGTTAGGACGTACTTTCGGGCAGTTGTCGATTGCATACTGGAGGTCTTCAAGGACATAACGGAGAACGGCATCACGAGTTGAGCGGCGCATGTCTGCCTGTTCGTTAGTGCGGAGGATAGTCACGGCACCGAACATCTGAGCAAGACGATAGTAAGCCAATGCACGGATAATGCGGACTTCACCCTGATACTGACGGTTGAGTTTCATGTCAGATTCGTTGGTGATGTTGGCTGCGTATGCCTCAAGAGATTCAATGGCACCGTTGGTAATTTTAATCATACCATAGTACTGGTTCCACATTTCACGGATGCCCCAGAATGTTCCGTACATGAATTTATTAATATTGAGTAGGTCACCCTGGTCATCAATACGACCTGACCAAACATCACCGTCGCGGATAATAGTCTGGAGATTGATTACCCAGTGCATGTTATTAGTACGGATTGATGCATAAGCTCCTGAAACAGGTGCATACATATTCTCGATGTCGGTGTAATCGACGCTATCTTCGGGCACGCTCTGCTCGGGAACTATATCGAGATAGTCACACGAAGTGAGGCTTCCGCCCATAAGGCAGGCGGCAACGCCGAGAGCCAATATTCTATTTCGAGTTTTCATTGGAATTTCTATATTGAATTATGATTTAAGAAAGAGATAATTGATTAGAAATCGATCTGGAGACCGAAGGTGAATGTCGAAGCAAGCGGATATACTTCAGTATCCCAGCCCTGAGCATCTGAAAGTTCGGGAGTGAACGAGTGAGCTTTGAAGAACGAGAAGGGACGGTCGGCGTTGAGGCTCATGCGGAGGCTCGGAAGCTTGTAGTTGCCCATCTTGATGTTCTTGAATGTATAGCCGAGGGCGATGTTCTGGAAGCGGAAGTAGTCAGCGCTTTCAACATAGTAAGAGTTGGTGTTCTGAGTTGTGTAAGAACTCATGAGAGCGGCAGACGAAGGATTGGTGTTCGAAGTGCCTTCACCATGCCAACGGTCAGCGAACTGAGCGTGGTCGAAGTTGTAGTAAGCAGACTGATAGTGGAGAGCGCGCTTGCGGTTGTAGAGTTTAGAACCGACTGTGCCGAGTGTGCTGAGAGAGAAGTCGAAGTTCTTATAGCTGAAGCCGAGAGATATACCATAAGTGAAGTCGGGGATATATGAACCGAGAGCCATCTGGTCTTCACCGTTGAGCTGACCGTCGTTGTTAACATCTTCGTAGATGAGGTCACCGGGCTGGAGACCGTAAGCCTTAGCAATGGGGCTGGCGTCAATCTGAGCCTGATTCTGATAGATACCTACGACCTTGTAGCCATAGAACGAATTCATCTTTTCGCCTACGATGTTGGCAGTTTCACCACCTTTGATGATGCTCTTTCCGCCGAGGCTCTTCACGCGGTTGCGGAGAATTGAACCGTTAGCGGTTACATAATATTTGAATTCGCCTACGCGGTCTGACCATGTTGCCTGAATATCGGCACCCATGTTTTCGATTGTACCGTAGTTACCTGCGAGTGTGCGGTTTTCAAAAGGAAGAAGGGGTGAGATAACGGCGTTGTTGGTAGTGCGGTTGAACCAGTCGATATCTACATCGAGTCGGTTGCCGAGAGTTGTGAACTGGAGACCTACGTTAGTCTCTGTAACAACTTCCCATTTCAGCCAGCTGTAATAAGTTGTGTTCTGGAAACCGGGGTATGTTACATTTCCGAATACGCCTGATGTGCCGAGACCGGTTGCGACGGAAGCGAAACCATCAGAAGCGGCAACGTTGTCATTACCGAGTTTACCCCAGCTTGCACGGAGTTTCATGTAATCGAACGCTTTCTGATTTTCCATGAAGTCTTCAGAAGTGATGACCCATGCACCGCCGATAGAGGGGAAGTAGCCCCATTTTTCCTGATACTTGGAAGTACCGTCGGCACGGAATGTGAACATAACGAGGTATTTGCCAGCATAGTCATAATTCAAACGGGTGAACACAGACTGGCTGCGATAGCGCGAACCGCCGTCGCTTGAAGTTGCAGTTTCCTTGTTACCGTTTACGATATACCAGTATTCCTCTTTGCCGGTCGGAACTTCGCTTACAGAACCGTTGAGCATGCTGTAAGAGTCCTGACGCATAGAGTAACCTACCATTGCGCCTACACCATGTTTGCCGAACTTGTCTTTATAAGTCAGGACGTTGTCCCAAGACCAGTTATCATAAGTGGTGACGGTCTTTGAGAGGCTTGAATTGGTAGCCTGCTGGTTAACGCCTACATAGTAAGGTTCAGTGAATGTACGACCCTTGACAGTAGAATAGTCTTTACCGAAGCTGGTCTTGAAGTTCAGTTTGTCGGGGAGAAGGTTGAACTGAGCGTAGAAGTTGGTGAGGTACTGATTAGTGTTGTTGCGTGAGTTGTAGTAGTTGGCGGTAGCAACCGGGTTATAAAGGTTGTTGGTTACGCCGAACTGGTCGGGAGATGCGTATTTAACGGGGAATACGTCATCGCCGCGGCGGTCGTCATAAACAGGGAAGAACTGAGGAGCGTTGAATGCCACTTCCCATGCTTTGTTATTCGGGAGCTGCTGTTTTGACTGAGAGAACACGCCGCTGAAACCAACTTTCAACCAGCTTGTTGCATCATAGTCAATCTGAGCGCGGAAGTTGAGACGGTTATAGTTGTTGTCGGTGTTCATAATACCGTCCTGATAAAGGTAGCTAAGACCGAGAGAGTAAGTTGCGCGTTCGCTACCGCCGGCGATGTTAAGGCTGTGGTTGGTCATGACAGCATCGCGGAGGAGTTCGCCATACCAGTCAGTGTCGGCACCGAAAGTAAGGTTGTTAAAGTTACCACCGAATGTGTTGATAGCATTTTCGATAATCGGATTGTAAGCTGTCGGATTAGCTTCCTGAAGCATGGTCGCGTACTCATGAGCGTTTGCCATCTTGAGACGTTTTGTAACGGTTTGCACACCTACATAACCGTTATAACTGATGTGAGCTGCTTCGTTGTGACGACCTTTCTTGGTTGTGATGATAACGACACCGTTTGCTGCTTTCACACCGTAGATAGCTGCGGCAGAAGCGTCCTTGAGGATTGACATGTCCTGAATGTCGTCGTTGTTAAGGAAGTCGATGTTGTCGTAGAACATACCGTCGACAACATAGAGAGGTTCGGCGCTGCCGAAAGAACCGGTACCACGGATACGAACTTTGGGACCGGCACCCGGAGTACCTGAGTTAAGAATAGTCACACCGGGAACTTTACCTTGAATTGCGGCCATTGGGGAGGTGGTCGGGATGTTTGAGAGCTCTTCGCCCTTGATTACTGCGATAGGAGCAGTAAGGTCTTTTGCCTGAGCCGTGCCGTAACCGATAACGACAACTTCGTCGAGTTTGGCAACGTCTTCTTTAAGAGTGATGTTGATTTCATCACGTCCGTTGACAGGCACATCAATAGTCGTATAACCGATATAAGACACCTGAAGGGTGGCGTTCGGCTCTACATTATTAATAACGAATGCACCATCGATGTCGGTGATAGCACCGTGAGTGGTGTTGAGAACTTTTATCGAAACGCCGGGCAGTGGTTCGTTGGCGTCATCGACAACTGTTCCTTTAACTGTGAGAGCCTGAGCTGCGAAAGCCGAGGTCATCACTACTAAAGCAAACAATAGCAATAGTCTTTTCATGATTTAGGTGTTAGTTAGACATTAATTTGGTTAAAAAAATCGTGATGCAAAGTAAATATATGGATGAATATAGCTGCAAATTTTACTCTACTACAATACTACGTCATGATTTTTCACGGTACGTTTTCACTACGTCGACAATTCGCATAGCATTGAAATAAAATATTTTACAAGCATAAAAATCATGCAAAAATTTTGCAGATAAATATAATCTGTGTAATTTCGCATCAAAATACCTTACCGACCGAAAATACCTGAAAAATGAAAGTGAAAAACCTATGCAGATATATTCTCGCGGTTGTCGCTACGGCTCTTTGCGGCGTTATGACCGGCAGTGCCTACTCTTTTGTGCCGCTTGTCACCTGCTACTCTCTGCAGGAAAACGATTGCTCAACTCAAGCGTGGTCTGCGACACAAGACAATAAAGGCACATTGTTTTTCGGAACAAGCGACGGACTGCTCAGTTTCGACGGCGTGCGTTGGGAATATCATGCGCTGCCCGGCATTTCAACCGTCCGCTCCGTGCAGGCTATCGGAGACAGAGTATATGTCGGAGCTTACGAGCAGTTCGGATATTTCGAACGCGATGAATTCGGAGTGCCGATTTATCACTCACTTAACAGTCTTGTCAAAGACTATGATTTCCACGACGACGAATTCTGGTCAATAGTTCCGGACGGGAAAAACATCTATTTTCAATCATTCAGGAGTATCCTGCGTTATGACGGAGAGTCGGTCGAGGCAATCACGCCGGAAGGTGGCGGTCCGTTGAACTTGTTCAACAACGACGGCAACCTGTTGACTCAAATAATTTACAAAGGACTATGCCGTTTTGAAGGGAATAACTGCCTTCCTGCTGTTCCCCGCGAAGCATTTGGAAATTCCGATGTCGTCGGCATAATGAAAGGGCATAACAAAGAATTCATTCTATGCACCGAGAAAGAGGGTATTTTCGCGATGAAAAAAGGAGGTTATCCGAGACGCATAAGGACAGAGGCAGATGACGAACTAAAAGCCAATTGTATAAACCGTGCGATTCAACTGCGCGACGGCACTATTGTTGCCGGCACCCTTCGCAACGGAGTCTACGGACTCGACACCGAAGGCAAATTGCTATGGCATTATAATATCGAAAACGGACTTGGCAACAATACAGTGCTCGGTCTTCATGAAGACCGCACCGGCAACGTCTGGGTCATGCTTGACCACGGAATATCCCTGATTCATGCAGGTCTTTCATATTCGTTTCTGAAACCTCACGCCGGTGAACCGTATATAGGCATGACTTATGCCATGCTTCGCGACGGAGACAAATTATATATCGGCACAAACCAGGGTCTTTATGAATATTCGTTCAAAGACAGAATAATACGGAGTAACGAACTGGCAAAATCTCAGATATGGCACATTGATGCATTTGATAATCAAATACTTGTAGGGGGGGGTACCCTATCGGGAGAAATTTCCGCCGGTAGAATCTCCAACCTCACCACCAACGGAAGTACCGACATCAAGAAAGGGAAAATCCACAATCAGGAGGTACTCGTCGAGTCGTCGTACTACGCGCTGAGAGTCCACAGACGTGACCGTGATGGCCGTTGGTACATGTCGCATGAAGTCAAGGGCTTCGGAGCTCCAGTCAGACAACTGGAAATCGACAACGACGGCAGCGTCTGGTGTGCACATTCATCGCGGGGAGTAATGCATATAGGTCTAAGCCCCGACCTCACATCGGTCGAAAGCATGGAAACATTCCAAAACGCAGGAGAAGGACACGAACGCCCGACATCATTTGTCATGAAAATCAGGGGACAGATTGTTGTTTCTGACGGTGATTCTCTATACCATTATGACAGCCTGTCAAAAAGCCTGAAAGTATTCTCGGCTTTACATAAAGACCTGCTGATGACAAACGAAATCTACTCTTCGACGCCTGTCGACGACAATCTGTTCTGGCTTGCGTCGAGAAAAGCATACACACTGGTCGAATACCGCGACGGTCACTACCAACGAATGCTCAGTGTGCCGCTCGACCATCTGACGTTACAGAGCAACGGTGTCAACAACCGCGTATATGTCGACGACGAACGGAACTGCTATTTCGCACTCAACAACGGCGTCGGCTGCATACGGCCGAGCCGCGACAAAGCCAAACTTCTCGCCGCCCCGATGGCGATAGCCGCAGTCAAACATATAACCGGCGAGGGGAAGAAAGAACGGCTCTCCCTCAAACCTTCAGACGGAGATAAAACAGAGTGCAGCGGCAATATAGAATTCCGCCTCACCTATCCGTCCTATAATTTCCGTGCACCGAATTTCCTATATACTCTTCAGGGCCCGGACGAGATTACTACCGTAACCGATGTCCCCGAAGCCTCATACTTCGGATTGAAACACGGAGATTACACGTTCACGGCTTCATTGATGGACGACGACGGCAAAGCTATAGCCCACACAGACTATCGTTTCACCGTTACACGCCCGGGATATCTTTCATATTGGGCAATGTCAGGCTACGTGCTCGCACTCGCCGCCGTCGGCATGGGACTTTCAAAACTTTATACGCGCCGTCAGATGAAACGCCAACGACATGAGCACGAAATCGAACGTGTCGCCCAAAACGTCAAAATTCTCGAGCAGGAGCGCATCATTTCCGAACAACAGAAACAATTGCTTCAGAACGAGCTTGACAAAAAAAGCAAAGAACTTGCGAGCATGGCTCTCCAGGCGGGTTATAAAGACCAGGTTATCACCAACCTCCGCGAAACAATCACTGGACAGCGCCGTAAAGGACAACTCGACTCCCGAGAAATTGACAATCTTATCAAGACTCTTAATTCAGACATCGACAAGACTGAATTCTGGAGCATCTATCACAATAACTTCGATCTCATCCACGAGAATTTTTTCAGAAATCTGCGGGAGAGATTCCCGGACCTCAGTCCGACCGACTTGAAATTCTGCGCCCTGATGCGTCTGAACATGTCGACAAAAGACATCGCAAGTTTCACACACCTCACCATCCGAGGCGTCGAAACCGCCCGATATCGCATACGCCGCAAACTCGGACTCGACACGAAGACATCAATCGTTCAATTCCTGATTGACTTCAAATAATAGCGGAAAATATCAGGCTCAGTGGTGATAATTACGAAAAAAGATTAACTTTGCGTGTAAATAGACGATTTCAGTCTAAACGATATAACCAAATTCTACATGCCATGACACTGCAAGAGAAAAAATTCTATCCGTGGGTCGTAGTCGGCTTGCTTTGGGTCGTCGCCCTGCTCAACTATCTTGACCGCCAGATGCTGTCGACAATGCAGCAGAACATAGCCCTTGACATCCCCGCTCTACAGAACGCAGAGGCTTTCGGTGCGCTAATGGCGATATTCCTCTGGGTTTACGGTATCGCAAGTCCCTTCTCAGGAGCAGTCGCGGACCGCGTAAGCCGGAAAACACTCATCGTCGGTTCGCTCGGAGTATGGTCGGCGGTAACATTCCTTATGGGTTACTGCTCGGATTTCCATCAGCTTATGTGGCTGCGCGGCATAATGGGTATAAGCGAAGCCCTATATATCCCCTCAGCCTTGTCTCTTATTGCGGATTATTTCACAGGCAAGGGACGCTCGCTTGCAATCGGTCTTCACATGACCGGTCTTTACTGCGGGCAGGCACTGGGCGGCTTCGGGTCACTCGTCGCGACGACATGGTCATGGCAGGCAACATTCCACTGGTTCGGCATTGCAGGCGTAGGCTATGCCCTGGTACTTCTCTTCCTGCTTCATGAGAAACCGAGAATGCGCGATATGAAAAAGTCTGAAACCGCACCAATAAAACGAAACAAAGAATCGATTGCACGTTCGCTCGCGGTTGTGTTCAGCACGATGGCGTTCTGGGTGATATTATTCTTTTTCGCCTCAAGTTCGATACCAGGCTGGGCAACCAAAAACTGGCTGCCTACCCTATTCCATGACAATCTGAACATAAGCATGGAGTGGGCAGGTCCGATGGCTACGCTGACCATTGCGGCGGCAAGTTTTGTCGGAGTGATAATCGGCGGACCGATTAGCGACCGATGGGTCCGCATAAATGTTAAAGGACGCATCTACACAAGCGCAATCGGTCTATCGATGATGATTCCGGCTCTTGTGCTTATAGGACTGGCGCAGAACGCATGGCTTTCAGTCCTTGCAGGGCTTTTCTTCGGAGTCGGTTATGGCATGTTTGACGCCAACAATATGCCAATCCTCTGCCAATTCGTATCTTCGCGTCAGCGCGCAATGGCTTACGGCATCATGAACTCGGTCGGAGTCATCATGGGTGCAATCACCACACAGCTACTTGGGTCACTCGCAGAGTCGGTAGGGCTGAACCTCTGCTTTGCATTCATGGGCGCAATACTGATTGTATCGCTTGTTCTTCAGCTCTCTTTGCTCAGACCGAAACATGACGACATCGACAATGAGGTTGAAGCCTGCTCGTCTGTCAATCTCCAATCCGAAACAATCGAAGCATAAACCACGAAACAAACATACTACACATTATTATATATGGAAAAAATCAAAGGACTTATCGACGCTCCGTTCACACCGATGCTGCCCAACGGCGATATCAATCTCGAGCCTATACCGGCGTATGCCGCAATGTTGAAAAAAAATGGCCTTAAAGGCGTGTTTATAAACGGTTCGAGCGGCGAGGGTTATATGCTTACAACCGACGAACGCAAAAAACTCGCCGAGGCATGGATGAAAGCCGTGCCTGAGGATTTCAAAGTAATCGTCCATGTCGGAAGCTGCTCACTCAGAGAGTCGAGAGAGCTTGCCCGCCATGCCGCAGAAATCGGGGTGTGGGGCATCGGAGCTATGGCTCCTCCTTTCCCTAAAATCGGACGTATAGAAGAACTTGTGAAATATTGCGAGGAGATTGCATCAGCCGCTCCGGAGCTTCCGTTCTACTATTATCATATACCGGCATTCAACGGCGCATTCCTGCCCATGGTCGACTTCCTCAAGGCTGTCGACGGGCGCATCCCGAATTTTGCCGGCATAAAATACACATTCGAAAGCCTATACGAATATAATCAGTGCCGACTGTACAAGAACGGCAAGTTCGACATGCTCCACGGTCAGGACGAGACAATACTGCCCTCTCTCGCGCAAGGCGGTGCACAGGGCGGAATCGGCGGTACTACCAATTATAACGGGAAGGAACTCACAGGCATAATCGAAGCCTGGGAAAAGGGAGACATCGAGACCGCGAGAGAGAAACAGAACTTCTCGCAGGATGTAATAAATGTTATATGCAAATATCGAGGCAATATAGTCGGCGGCAAACGCATCATGAAACTGATAGGTCTTGACCTCGGTCCTAACCGTACACCGTTCCGCAACATGACCGACGAAGAAGAGGCTGCCATGAAAGCCGACCTCGAAGCAATAGGGTTCTTCGAACGCTGCAATAAATTCTGAATGAAGCTGTTTCCCAAAATAGTAGCCTTAACGCTGACGCTTATTCTCTCTTTAGTGACCGCAACTGGTGGAGAGAAGGTCAGAGTGGCGTGTGTCGGAAACAGCATAACCTACGGTATGCTTATCGATGACCGAGAGACTATGTGCTATCCCGCTCAGCTCGGAAGGATGCTCGGCAAAGGATACACAGTTGAGAATTTCGGTCACTCGGGTGCTACACTTCTCAATCGAGGTCACAGACCATATATGAAGCTGCCAGAATTTCGAGCAGCACTCGATTTCCGACCCGACATTGCAGTAATACATCTGGGTGTGAATGACACAGACCCACGTGATTGGCCGCAGTATGGAGATGATTTTGTCAAAGATTATGTCGCGTTGGTCGATTCGTTCCGCTCCGTCAATCCCGATGTTAGAATAATCATTGCCAATCTCACACCGATATCAGCAAAGCACCGCAGATATAAATCAGGCACACGTGTATGGCGTGACATTGTACGCGATAAGATTGTTGATGTGGCTTCTGCGACAGGTTCCGAACTGATTGATTTCGGCACAGTTCTGCGCGATCGACAGAACCTAATGCCTGACGGCATCCATCCAAATGCAGAAGGAGCGAAAATACTTGCCGAAACAGTCAATAAAGCCATCACGGGAGACTACGGAGGTCTGTCACTGCCGCAGGTCTACGGTGACCGCATGGTATTACAGCGCTATAAGCCCTTAAAAATCAAAGGCACGGCAAACGCAGGGGCAAAAGTGACAGTCTGCATCGGAGACAATTGCGCTTCAACTGTTACCGACGGACAAGGGCAATGGTCTGTTTCGATGCCCCCCATGTCGGAAGCTGTCGGAGTAACCATGACCGTTACAGACGGCATCGACAGTCTTAAATTCTCAGACATAGCTATAGGAGAGGTGTGGCTTGCATCCGGACAAAGCAACATGGAGTTCAGGTTGCGTCACAGCCTTTCATTCGAGACCGATACCCTGAAAGCGAACGACCCGCTACTGCGTCTATATGACATGAAAACCCGTGTCGTCACGAATAAACGCGCATGGTCTGATGCCGACAAGGATTCTGTCGACCGACTGGTTTATTGTCTGCCGACTAAATGGCAGAAATCAACACCGGCAAATGCCGCCAAATTCTCTGCCGTGGCATGGCATTTCGGAAAGATGCTTCGTGACAGTCTCGACGTGCCTGTCGGCATCATAGCCAATCCGGTCGGAGGAACGGGCATAGAAGCCTGGATTGATATTGAGACATTAGAGCACAACATACCGGAAATTCTGTTGGACTGGCGCAAGAATGACTATATTCAGCCATGGGCTCAGGAACGAGCCGGGGTGAACCTTGGCAATGATAATAAAAATCGCCGTCACCCCAACGAACCATCCTACCTGTTCGCTACCTCGATACGCCCGTTAGGTGCCTACCCCTTGGCGGGAGTGATCTGGTATCAGGGGGAATCCAACGCTCACAACACAGAACTGTATGAAGAATTATTTCCTCTACTGCTCGAAAGTTGGAAAACAAACTGGGAAGAACCCGAAATGCCATTTATCATAACACAGCTTAGTTCCTTCGACAATCCATCGTGGGCACTTTTCCGCGACAGCCAGCGACGTTTACTAAAAACTCACGGTCTGACCGGCATGGCAGTCACCTCTGATCTCGGCGACTCCCTCGACGTGCACCCACGTGATAAAAAACCTGTCGGTGAACGTCTCGGACGATGGGCTCTCAACCGCGTTTACAGCATGGAGAACGTTACGCCTTCAGGTCCCCTACCTCTCCATGCAATTGTTACTACTCCCGGAACGGTGGAGTTAACCATGGAGTTCGGTAAGGGAATGCATAGTTCCGACGGTGGAATGATAAGAACATTTGAATTGGCTGAAACTGATGGTCTTTATTATCCAGCCGAAGCAGAAGTGATAGAGGACAATCATATCAGACTTTCCAATAAGGATATTGAAAATCCTCGTTTCGTGCGTTATGGGTGGCAGCCGTTCACTCGCGCAAATCTTGTCAATTCCGACAATCTGCCGGCTTCGACATTCAAAATAGAAATCACAGAAGACACTAATATAGAAGATGGTATTGACGCCGGAGTATCAGCGGCATTCGCAGGCATCGCTGACGGTCATATTCTCAAAGCAGGAGGATGCAATTTTCCCGTCAATCCGATGGCTACGGACAGCAAAAAGAAATTCTATCAGGCGATATATGAGATTATTCCTGATGACACCGGTAATCTAAAATTTGAAAAAACAGGCATGCTGCCGTTAGCGATGGCTTATGGTGCCTCAGTCAGTACTCCCGACGGACTGGCTATTATAGGCGGAACGACAGCTGAAAAGTCATTATCGACTGCATATATAATCAATGTAGACAATGATAATAAGGCAGAAGTCACTTCCCTGCCCACTCTGCCGGTCTCTATTGACAACACGGTCGCGACATGGCTTGACGGTAAGATTTATGTCGCAGGTGGCAATGTCGACGGAGTTCCTTCAAATGTCCTATTCTGCCTTGATATGAAAAATCTCGCAAAAGGATGGAAGCGTCTTGCTGATTTTCCCGGCAATCCGCGAGTGCAGCCTGTCATGGCAGCATCAGTCAATGCCAAAGGACAACCGCGGCTGTATCTATGGGGTGGCTTCGCAGGTAAAGGCGATAAGCGCAACGCATCACTCGAAACTGACGGTCTCGAATACAATCCGGCAAACGGAAAATGGAGACGCATCGACGGACCAAAAACAGAAAGCGGCGAAGAAATATCAACAGCCGGAGGAACAGCAAGCACCTTGCCTGACGGACGTATCATATTGACCGGTGGAGTACACAAAGATATCTTTCTCGCAGCTCTCAGCAATCAGGCTCCCGACTATCTTTCCCATCCGATTGAATGGTATCGGTTTAACAGCCGCGTGCTGGTTTTCGACCCCACGACCGAAAAATGGAATCTGATGACTGAAGATAAAGACACTGCACGCGCCGGAGCAAACGCAATCGTCCTTCCCGACGGAACAATAATGCTTGTCGGCGGAGAGTTGAAGCCACGTGTCCGCACACCGCGCATCAGCATCTTAAGACCCTGAAGCGTTAGAATTCTGCTTTTGTAACAAGAGAAACCGACAGAGCGCACCACGACCCGGGGCGCTCTGTTATATCACAGCCTATGCGACCGCCAACACTCAACGCACGAGCTATGCGACGATGAATTCCAGCTGAAATATCAAGCAGACCGCTCCATGACGAGGCTACACGCATAGGTCTATCGAAATTCCGGAGTAGTCCGACCGAAACAGACCCTTCCGCACCCCAGACGCCAAATCCTCGGAAAGCATATCCGTCAAGAGTAAGGGAAGCACCGTTAAGAGCACCACGATATTCACCATAATAATATATAGTCTGCGAACGCATCCTGAACGATGCTCCGAGTCCGAAATAATCGGAGACAGGAAGATTTATATGCAGTGCAGACTCAATGCCGCAACCGGTAGACAAACCTTCACCACGGGAAGTGAATGACAGCAATGCACTCGTCGACGCCGACAGACCGGGCATATTGTCAAGCGGAGACAACACAGGTCGCGGACCGCGGTCAGGATATATCCATCTTGCTATCTCATAACCCAATTCTGCCGAAGCTATTCCTATTGCTGCCCCAGCAAGAACATCGCTCGGATAATGACGTGATGCATAGACCCGTTGCATACCGACTGCATTAGCCGCGGTCTGAGCAGCGATAGTCCAAAACGGAGAAAAACGGCTAAGTTCATGCGAAGCAATAGACGCCAGTGTAAAAGCATAAGAAGAATGCCTTGAGGGAAAAGAACCGTTGTCGCTCCCGTCCGGTCGTCGTTCCTTTATAGTATGCTTCAGCAATTCTGTGACCGACGCATTAACAACCAGACTGACTCCCGCGCCGGCGAGGCTTTGCTTCAGGTTGATACGGGTCGATACAGCCGTTGTGTCGGCAATCGTCTCCGCAAAACACAGTCGTGGAATCGATGCCAAAAATAACGCGACAATAAGAAATCGCTTCATTCCAATGCCTTATAGACCTGACGGAAAAGCTCGGGTCGCACGTTAGCTTTATTGAAGACCGGAGTATCGCGCGTCGGGTTGACACGGTTTGTCAGGAAAATAAATATAAGGTCATTGACAGGGTCAACCCAGAAAACTGTTCCAGTAAAGCCGAGATGTCCGTAAACCGAAGGATGAGCCTCTTCACAGGTCGGCGACGCATCGGGGTCAGTCGGATTCGGTTTATCGAAGCCTAATCCGCGACGACAATTGGGACTCTTGGTCTTTGTAAAGACATCAACGGTCGGCTGAGAAAGGAAACGTCTGCCACCGTACTCTCCGCCATTGAGAAGCATCTGACAATATTTTGCGATGTCCTCTGCGTTGGAGAACAAACCTGCATTACCTTGAACCCCGCCGGAGAAGTTGGCAAGCTCGTCATGGACATAACCCTGAACATGCTGACGGCGCAGCAGCGGGTCTTTTTCTGTAGGCGCGATGTTAGCGAGCGGATGGTAGTTGGTCGGTTGATAACAGGTTGTGTATGCTCCGAGTGGTGCAAAAATACTGTCTGCAACGAAACGGTCGTGCGGAATACCTGTCAGTCTCTGCTCAAGATCCATCAGCAGACAGAAGTTAAGGCAGGAGTAATTATAATTCTTATTGTCACGCAATTTTATATTGTAGATACGGTTCATTATCGTATCATAAGTCTCCTTACCTACAAAAATTCCTTTTGCTGACTCTATCGGGAAACGTTCGGTAGCCGTCGCTGAAGTTATGTCGCGGCGGATGCGGGCAGAATTATTGGCGTATGCACCACGACCGACCTTAAGCGAATGAACTTTGTCAGGACGCGAGGTAATCAGTTTGCCGGTATATGAATTGGTATCTATCATCACGTCATACATGTTCAGTCCAGACGGAAAACCTGTTTCATGGAACAGGAATTCCCTGATGCGCAGACTGTCTTTTCCTTGCTGACGCAGTCCGGGGATATATTCCGACATGAAGTCGTCAAATCTGAACATTCCCAAATCATAGGCTTTCATAATACCGGGAAGCGTTCCTGCGGCTTTCGATACGGATGCAAGGTCATAAACCGTCGACTGGGTCACGGCAGGACCGTCAGCCGTAGTCCGTCCGAAACATTTATCATAGACAATATCGCCGCCTCGCGCTACAAGCAACTGACATCCGGGAGTACCGCCGTCGGCAATCAGTTTGCCAACAATGGCATCGAGGCTGTCGGTCATCGTGGGATTAAGTCCTCTCAACAATGGCGATGAATAACCGAGACGCGACTTTTTAAGAGCCACACCGCTACCGATAGGAGCGACCTTGGGAAGATCGACCGGCAGACGACCGTCGACATCAATGCCGCCGAACAATGCCTGCGCTGCATACTCCTGAGCAAGGGGCTTATCATCATATGCGAGCAGGATAGCAGGCACTGACGAAAGTGAAGCCGCAAACTTATTCATTTTGTAAGGCGTTACAAAAAACGCCGGGACAAGACCTTTAACATCTTTCATCTGAGACAAAGCTGCCTGTGCCCACTGAGCGTCGCTAAAAACGCCGACGATGACTATGTCATGTTTCTTAATTTTCGACAAGGTCTCTGCGCTGAGTCCTGCGGAAGTGACAGAATAGCGGTCTATCTTGGCGTAACGCGAACAGTATGAAGAGAACACATTGTCAGCCTTAGCACCTATGTTGACAACAGCAATCGATGTGCTTTCGAGATTCTTTATCGGCAGAATATCATCGCGGTTACGCAGTACTGTCATCGAAGCGGCAGTCAGACAGCGATTCATAGCCTCTGCTTCAGCCGAGTTTACCTCCGCTCTAACCGCTTTGAGCGACAAAGGCGCAGGACGGGATGTCAGCCCAAGCAGATATTTATATGTTAGTACTCGTTTGCAGCTCTGTTCTATACGTTTTTCCGAAATTTCACCAGACTTAACAGCTGCAACGATTGCATCGATATCCGCGACCGGTGAAACGGTTGTTTCCAACACATCGGCACCGGCTTTGATAGCAAGCACCGCATTATTCTTACCCTCGACCTTAGCACCCTTCATAGCAAGCGCATCAGTGAAAATCAATCCCTTGAAGCCAAGGTTTTCTCTAAGCATTCCGGTTGTCATCTTTTCTGACAATGACGCGGGACGACCGCTACCATCGACATTCGGCAGTACGATATGACCTGTCATAACACCCGAACAACCTGCCTCGATAAAGGCGCGGAAAGGAACGAGGTCAACAGAATCGAGACGTGCCATATCATGATTCACTGTTGTGATGGCTTTGTGAGAATCGGTCGAAGTGTCGCCATGGCCGGGGAAATGTTTTGCTACAGCCATAACCTGACCGTCTTCAAGTCCGAGCGAATATGCGACTCCAAGTTTCGCTACACGGTCTGGGTCTTCGCCAAACGAACGTGTGCCAATGACCGGATTGGAAGGATTGGAATTCACATCGAGTACCGGCGCGAAATTGACATGCACACCGAGCGCACGGAACTGCCGCGCCACTTCCCTTCCGTAATCATAAAGCAGACGCGGGTCAGTAATGGCTCCAAGTGCCATGTTGCGGGGATATGGTTCAGCATCGGGAATGCGCATCTCAAGTCCCCATTCGCCATCGAAAGTTATCATCAACGGGACATTGGCAAGTGACTGTGCATAATTAATCATCTCGACATACTGAGCAAGCGTACCTTTATAAAAAAGCACACCGCCTACCTGATTCCCGCCGACAAGACGTTTGATTTCAGACTTCGATGTCTGTCCCTGATTAGGCGATATGTTTGGAAACACAAGCTGAGCCACACGCTGACGCAGCGTCAGGCTATTATACACAGAATCTACCCATGCTATACAGTTATCGCTTTCGGCAACTTTACGTGACAATGGAGATTCAGCTGCGACAGCTACAGAAACGAAACATACGCCGACCAACGCGGCGAACAAACGGGATATATTGATTTTCATTATATATTATATAAGGTTATAATTACAGCAGAAAAATTAAAGGTTAAAGCGGTTTCATTCGCGGCTCAGGCGACGGATTGATTATCTTGCCTTTCAGCGAACCGTGACGGAATTCCTCAATCATATCATCATAAAGCACGTTTTTGCCCTTTGCGACCAACTTACCGCGCTTTAGCGCGCTCATATAGTCACCGCCTTTTGCGAGATAATCGATTGTTGCAAGACGGTACACATGGTCGAGGTCAAGCGGTTCACCGTCAATGAGTACTTCAACGCACTCTCCCGACGCAGGGTCATATGTAATCGCGACATTGTCGCTTATACCGTTGCCGCCGTCGGCAGCCATTACGTTGAACGTTTCAAGCAAATCGGCTCCTTTAATATCCAGCACATTGACATAATTATAGAAGGGCATCAGAGTGATTATCATACCTTCTGTGATGTCTCCCTTAGGCAGACTGCGGCGCAGCCCACCCTTATTAATTATTGCAAAATCGACTTTGTCAGCAAGTTTACGCCCGCGTTCCAAAATGAAATCGGCTCCGAAATTCAGCAGTTCCATACTCTCCTTTGGCATATCGACCGCACTTTGTCCGACAACAACGTTCATCAACGAATCGACTCCACGGCGATAAGGTGCTATCATGGCTGCAAGATGTTTGTCCGTACGATTGTCGAGACGGCTGTCTATACGGATTGTTTCGTAAGACGCCGAAAGGTCGTCAAGGTCTATTTCTATTTTCCCTACATACTTTCCCGACTTGCCGAGCTGTCCGACAATGACTTCTTTACCGGCAGAGTTCTTCACTTTATGCTGAAGACGTGCGCCAGCATCTGCGTCAGGCTTTATATAATCATGGGAATGTCCTCCGATTATCACATCTATATCCTCCGATACTTCGGCAAGCAGCTTGTCGCCTGGAGGCATCGTCGGGTCATATCCGATATGGGTCACAGCCACAACAGCATCCACCTTGTCGATATGTTTCAGCCACCACGCCGCGGCGTTAGCGGCTTTAATGGCGTCAAGATAGACCACACCGTCGTAATTACCTTCCGAAATCATACCTTCGGGACGAAGATTTATTGCTATGAATCCCACCTGCTTGTCACCGATTTCTCTGATGGTAAAAGGTCTGAACTTCCTGCCGAGGACAGATTTCGATAAATCGTAGTTAGTCGACAGCATTTCAGCACGTGAGTCTGCGAGCAAATCGGCAAGTTCGTCAATGCCGTTGTCAAATTCATGATTCCCGAGAATCCGGATATCATATCCCAGCTCGTTCATCATTTTTTGTTCGACCTCGCCGCGGTAAAGATTAAAATACAACGTGCCCTGCACAAAATCACCGGCATCGACGAGCAATACATTTTTTTCTGCAGCGCGAACACTGTCAAACACCACCTTACGTCTTAAAACTCCTCCAAGTCCGTCGGAATCGTCTGGGTCAATCATCGAGTGGGTGTCGTTGGTATGCAGGATAACCAGTTTCTCAGCCGACAGCGGCAACACACCTGTCATCCCTGCAAATGCGGCAGCAAGAATTATATTTGAAAATTTCATTTAAGATGCAGCTTCTTGTAATAAATAAAACTCATTTGCGAAGTTAACATTTTTCGGCGACATAAAGTCGGAAGCTTAGACGTTTTTATAAATTACTTTCAAATTATTTTTCTTAATTTGACAAAAATATTTTGTCGGTTCGGGAAAATGACTTAACTTTGCACTCGCAATCGCAAAAGTGCGAACGGCTCCTTAGCTCAACTGAATAGAGCATCTGACTACGGATCAGAAGGTTACAGGT
>CAMWNF010000034.1 GCA_947175535.1 uncultured Bacteroidales bacterium | reverse complement strand
TATTGGGAATTCCTCTTATTGAATAATGAGGATGTTGAAAACGGTAAATCAAGAGAAGAACTTGAAGAACTCGTAAAGACATGGCAGGCATTTACTGTTGCAGAAGATTATGATATGCCGGTTCTCAAATGGCAGGTAGAGAGACCTTCATCGACTATCGCAGAAATCGCAGCTGAGGAAAATGCTCCTGCCGAGTATTTCAATCTTCAGGGTGTGCGTGTCGCAAATCCTGACAACGGCATCTATATCGTGCGTCGCGGTGCGAAAGTGACGAAAGAAGTTATCCGTTAATCCTCGGTGACATAAATAGCAGAAAGGCGACCTGTCTGGTCGTCTTTCTTGTTTTATGCCTACAAAGATTTGTGGTTAATATTTAAGGAGACCCGCGATAGCGGTGTCGTGGGAGAATTCCTCGCGACCGCGCTACGCGGGTCTCTTAGGCTTTTTGATGCGTTTTCATGGGGTCGTTAGACCCCATGTTATTATTGCAGCGACGCGCTTGGCGCGTCTTATTGTCGGATTACTCGGCTACAGCGATGTCGAGTTTCGTGAAACGAATCTGACCTCTTGCACCACTGCCATCTGTGCCGAGTGTGGCATCATGACCTACGGTAAACGTCACAGAGCTTGCGTCACCTACCCATGTGAAAGATGTGTCTCCTTCTTTCTGAGCGGGTGAGATAGTGCCGGTGCTTGGTTTCACTGTAGTATAGCGACCTCCGGCATCACTGCTGAGGGTGAATGTGATGCTTGTCATGCGTTGTCCGCTGACAGTCATGGTGTTGTCAGCGTATAAGCGTATTGCCGAGGTTTTATCATGTTTGGCGGGATCATTAGTGCCGCTTGCCTTGTCAAACTTGAATGTAAATCCTTCGACGGTTGATGTACCCGGCACGTTTGCAATTTGTGTAGCAAGGATGCTAACGGCATCGCCCGGAGTCGGGTCCGGGGTTGGGTCAGGAGTGGGATCGGGGGTTGGCGTTACCGAGCCGGCGTCGGCGGTCACTGAGAAGTTCTTGATTTCCCATGCGACGCTCTGTTTGCCGTCGTTGGTATATTTGAAGCCGATTTCAACTGTCTTACCAGCATAAGCCGAGATATCGACCGTATTTTCTACGAAAGAAGTCCAGTTTTTACCCGCAGCAGGAGCTTCGGGGAACTGAGTCAGCGTGAGCTGCTGCCACTCACCGCCTTTCACGCGGATGTTGAGTGTACAGCAGCTTTCCTGTTTTGTCGGGAAGTAGAAGCCGAACGCCTGTTCGAGTTTTACGGAAGCAGCCTTAGCGTCAGTAAGGTTGATTGCGGGAGAGATAAGCCACGATGTAGCAGCTTCGTTGCTACCGTTTACATAAGAGTTAGCAATCGCACAAGCAGGCGAATTGGTGTTAGCTTTCCAGCCGGTCCATGTGCCTGATGTCTCTACAGTCGTGGTGAAGCTGCCGAGACTGCCGCCTTCGAATGACTCGCTGTAGATGACGCCGCCTGCGGGAGTAGGATCTGGAGTTACGTTGCCGCCGGCGTCGTTGATTGACACAAGGTGACCCTTGCTCATTTCGGGAGTGTTACCGCTGTAGTTGAAAATAGGACCTACAGCAACGACGAGGTCACCGACTTTGACGGCGTTTTCGTCGGTAAACTTGCTGTTGTCGGTGTTATAAGTGCCGTAGAGAGTGAATGTATCACCGGTGCCTTGAGCGTTATCGCCGATGACCCATGTTCCTGTGCCGTAGGTCATGTTTATCGAACCGGAGATGATGTAGCCTTTCACGTAGACGTTGTCGGTGCTTGAAGTGCCGTTTGCGATAGCTTTTGCTTTAGCCTGAGCTGCGTTGTAAGGCTTGTCAGCCGTACCGTCGCCTTCGGGAACGTTTTCGTTGCCGCCGGTTTCGAGTCCTTCAATCTTGAATTGCGAGGATGCGCCGCTGTTATCAGCCACACCGTAGGTCGACATGACTTTGGCGAGAGTGCCTTTGACAGCGATGGCTTTGCCGTAGTTGGCGGGATTGTCGCGAAGGTTACCGTACTGACGGAAGGGGGTGTTGGCGGGAAGTTCGACAACGAGAGCCTGACTGATGTCTTTGGTTTCCTTGTCGGCACCGATTACGAGGGTGTAAGGAAGCATTGTTTCGGCACCCCAGACGATATCGTCGTTTGAGGATACTTCAGTGACGCCGGGAGCGACCGAACCGACAATGTAACCGCTGACCCAACCTGCGGCGGGTGTGCCGTCGGCTTCGAGTTTGATTGCTTCAGCGACGGTGTAAGGATTGTTTTCGGAGCCGGATGCTACGGTCGGGTTGCCGAAGTTCATGCAGCCTTCGTAGTCGTTGAGTATGAGCTGCCACATCGATGCACCGCTGAGGTTCTGGTAGAAGCTGAGTATGCCGACAACGTCGCCGTCGCCTTCGGGGAGCTTTTTGTTCCAGAATGTAGCGTAGCCGCTCGTGCGTACAACGACGTTGCTGTTGCCGTCAGCGTCGACGAGAGTCTTGTTGACGTCGTTGTTGTCGTTGCTGTGGTATGCGGAGAATGTGGCGACACCGCCGTCCTGGAAGTGAACGTTGTTGAAGCGCACCATCTGACCCTGCCATTTGCGGAGTCCTTCGGGCGAGGAGTCAATCTCGCTGAATGAGTTGACTGTGAGAGTGTCGACGAGTCCGACTTCAGGCACACCGTTAAGCTCGATATGGCTCTGGAAGAATTCGGGCGACATGAAGCCTACCTGCCATGTGGAGCCGTTCTCGTAATATGACGGAGTGCCGAACTGCTGTAGTCCGGCATATTTGCCGATATACATGCCCGTAGCGTCGATTACGATTTCCTGACCGCGGCGATATTTGAGGTAGAGGTTATAGGAGTTGATTGAGAAGGTGATGGCGCCTGTCTCGTCCTGAATGGAGAGGAATTTGAACACGTTGCTCTGCTCGTCAGACGAAATGACGCGACCTTTGATGATATAATGCGAGCCGTCGGGCTTGGTGCGCACGGAGTCGGCATAGTTAGTGGCATCCTGCCAGAACGCCGCCTTCAGTTCGGCGATGGTGGTGTTCGCCTGATTGACGGCTACGGGCACTTCGATTGCCGGGGTGTCGAAGTCATCCTGACATGCAGTCAGACCGCCTGCGAGCGCAAGAGCTGCACACAGAGAGGAAATATATGATTTAACAGTTTTCATTGTTGTTGAAATTGCTTAATGTGATTAGTTGGCTATTACTTCGAGATTTTTGATTTCCCAGGTGTCAGCACCTTGTGAAGAACTGCCATATTTGAACGCAATCTGCACTTTCTTGCCGGCAAAGTCTTTAAGACTTATGGCACCGGAGTTGACAAAGGTCCATGCACCGGCTTCAGGCCATGTCGGGACAGTAAGCGCGGTCCAAGAGGTCGAGCCTTCTTCGCGAACGCAAACGCCGCACAGAGTCTTGAGGGTGGTCTGGAATTTAGCTGCGTGGTCGAATGAAAACGACGGGTTGGAAATCTCCGTCAGGTCGATTACGGGAGAGATGGCATAAGCTTCGGTAGTCGTGTTGCCGTCGGCAGAGTATGCGCTGGCGTTGAGATAACCTTTGTTGTTATATGTCTTCCAGCTCCACACTGCTTCAAGCGAGCCTATGTTAACGTTGTCTATTGTCCAACCGGCGGGGAGCGCTTCATCATTTTCAGACAAAGAGCTGTAGACGGCGGTGCCGGCGGGAGGTTCGGGTGTGACCGGTCCGCTGCCTTCGCCGTCGAGTTTGAAGGCTGAGACGTCCTTGATGCCGGGTGCGTCGCAATATTTGTAGACGCTGCCTTTAACAGTGAGAAGTTTGCCGAGATTTTCGGGGTGGTCCTTGAGGTTGGCGGCTGCGCGGACGTCAGAACCTGACGCGAGCTGAATCGCCATGCAGTTTGCGGGATTGGTTTCGTCCTTGGTCGGAGCAACGACAATGTTTGATGCGGCTGCATTGGCGTCTGCGCCGAAGACGGTTATAGACAATGTCGTCGAAGAACCGCCGGTCGGGATGTAACCGACGATATAGCCCTGTGCCCAAACGTCGGTAGCAACCGCATCTTTTGTCGATGTCGGGTTGAGGGCAATCACCTGCGCTACGCTGTAGGGCGAAGCTTCTGTGCCGTCACCTTCGGCGGGCGCATCGGCTGAGACGGTGAACGTTGCCGTTACGATTGTGCTTGCATCGTGACCCGGTTTAGTGGCGATGGCTTTGATTGTTACAGCCTCGCTGATGATGATAGGCTCGGTGTAGAGTGTCGAGCTGATTGTCGGGTCAGAGCCGTCGAGCGTATAGTGGATTTCGGCTTCTTCGGTAGGACAGGTGATTGTCACTTCAGTGCCGGGCTTGACAGTGCCCCCTGCGGGAGAGAATACAGGCATGGCGACACCGTTGAAGCCGATGCAGCCGTCGATGCCGTTGAGCAGTACCTGCCAGTTTGAGCCGAAATAGCTCAGGATGCCGACTACCGAGCCATTGCCCGAAGGAAGCAACTCGTCTTTGAAGTCGGCGTAGGTGCTGTTATAGACGTTGATGCGCTTGCCCGCTTCGTCGATGATGTAACGGCTGTTAGATGAGGTGCCGACAGCGAAGGGTTCGCCGGCGTTTTCGAAACGGACGTTATCGAATCTCACCAGACGCGCCTGCCAAGTCTGCAAGCCTTCTGCAGTGGCTTTTGCAGTTTCGACCGCCTCGATGGTGGTCGTGAGTGTATCAATCTTCGCTACTGACGGCAGCCCGTTGCCCTGGGCGTGGAGTGCGAATGTAGCCTCGGGGACACGACCGACCTGACCGGCATTGTCAATGCCGACCTGCATGAGACCGCGGTATCCGCCGATGGTTAGACCGGTCAGATTGACATAGATTTCCTGACCGAGTTTATAGGTCTGATAGATGTCATAGAAGTCAAGCACGAAAGTGATGGCTTCGCCGTCGGTCTTGTCGGTGCTCTGGACGTAGAGGGCTTTGAATATGTTGCCGGACTCGTCGGACGAGCATACGCGGCCTTTGATTATCACGGAGTCGCCTTCTGCAGTCAGACCGATGGTCTGAGGAGTTCCCTCGACGGTCTCCCAGTAAGCTGCCTTTAATTCTTCGATTGTGGTGTTTGCCTCCCAGGTCGATGTCGGCAGAACCATCGGCGGACGCTCGAACTCGTTGTCACATGATGTGAACGCGAGTGCAGCGAGAGCGAATGAGGCTATATATAATGAATGCTTTTTCATTGATTTGTTGCTGTTAGTTGAGAGGGTCATACATTAGAATCTTATACCGACGTTGACAAACGCGCGTACACCCTGGGCGTAGCTGAGACGGTTGGGATATGCGCCGCGGTCATAGTTCTTGGTGTCGAGGCGTCCCTGCTGGTAGGCGTAGGTGACGACATCGCGGTTGTTAAGAATGTTGTTGATGTTGACGTTGATGTTGAGCGACAGTTTACGGTTGATGTAAATCAGTTTGCCAATCGACAGGTTGAGCGTGAAGGCGTTTTTGATTTTGTCCTGAGATGAGAGTTCTTCAATCTTTGCCTGAAGCTCAGCTTCGCTGTTGCCGAACTGTTCCCAGAGACCGGGGAGGGCTTCATGGTAAGCGGGAGCGAGGTTCACGTAAGCGTCGCCCTGGAATGTGCCGTTGACGTTGAAGAACCAGTTGCCGGGAGCCGCCCAGTCGATGCCGAGGTTAGCCTGTGTCTGGGGCACGGAGCCGAGATAATAGTTCTTCAGATAGACGGTCTGGGTGGAGTCGGGATGGAGACCGTTTTCGAATGTACGTGTTCCCTGGGGATTGTTCTTATATTGGAAACGGGCGATAGTGCCGGCGAAAGTCGCGGTCAGCGAAGGAGTGATTTTGAAAGCCATGCCGAGCTCGATGCCTTTATAGACGCGTTTCACACCTGAGAGCACATAGTTGGTGTAGGTCTGATAGCTTTCGTCGTAGAAGCCGTTACGTTCGATGGCGTTGTCCATCTGTGTGTAGTAGCCGGAGAGCGAACCGCGGAAGCGACGATAGTTCCATGTGTATGAAAGGTCGGCGGAGAAGTCGCGTTCGTTGGTGGGATTGCTGACGGTGGTGTTCTTCACGCGCGGAGCGATGAAAACGTTGTCAAACAACGGGGCGCGTGTGCCGTAGTCGATATGTGCGCTGAAATAGTTGCGTCCGTCAAGTTTATAGGTTGCACCTACTTTCACGGCTGCGTTGTCGAAACGCTGCATTGCGCTTTTGCCGAGCGAGTTGTGAGGAGCACGACCGTTACGCATGTGACCTTCGCGCTGATATTGGGTATAACTCATTTCGAGACCGTAGTTAATGTCCCAATGGGGGAGATTGAAGACATTCTGGAGCCATGCTTTCGCCTGAAGGGCATGAACGTCGTAGTTGTAGCCGAATTTATCGCCTTCGCCTACCCGGCGGTTGGGGTTGTCGAGGTCGTTCTGGAGGTTGTCGGGAGCGATTGTGATGTCACGGTCGCTGAAGGGGTCGACGTCGAGCCAGAATTCGCCTCCCATAAGGTCGCGGACGGTCTTGTAGTTTGAGCCTTTGGTGTAGTTGAAGTTAACGCCGCCCTGAAGAGTCATCACGTCGGAAAGGCGGGTGTTGACATATGAGCTGAATAGCGCGCTGAACTGATTGTTGACGCGGTTTTCCATTATGTAGCTTGAGCCTTTCTTGTCGGCTTCGGGGAGGGTCTCGTTCTGGATGTTGTTGAGGTAGTTGACCTGATATAGCTCATCCCACCGGATTTGACGGAGCGAACCGTCGCGCCAGCCTTCGGTGTAGAGTTCGAACTGCTCGGGGTCGCTGGAATAGTAGGACGGCAGATAGCGGTAGTAGGTCGGGTTAGGGTCATTTGCCTTATAGTACTGCAAGGCTGTGCGGTTGTAGTTGACCCAACGGGCGGATGCGGCTGTATTGATGGTCGTATTGCCTTTTTTGTGAAGCCAGTTGAGCATCAGGGTCGGATCGAAAGTCTCGGTTATGCGAGACGAACGTTTCTTGCCGTCCTGCCAGCCCCATGCCGGGTTGTAGAGGTTCGAGCCGGCGAGGTCGTAAGCCTCCTGATAGGTGGCGATAGCTGTAGCTCGTTGCGTAGGACCGCCGAAAGCGGTGAAAGTCAGCGAATTGTTGGGGTTGAAGATTTTTTCAAGCGAAATGAAGAGACCACCCGAGTTATAGAATGTTCCTTCGATGACGCCTTCCGGTGCATATCTGCCGATTGCGCTGACCGTGAATGCCCATCCGTGGCGGTTGACGCCGGTCGAGTATGTTGCCATGGCGCGCATCATATAGCTTGAGTTGGTGTAGGCGAGAGAACCGTTGAAGCCGGGCGCATAGGTATCGGTCACGGTGTTGTAGTTGACTGAGCCGCCGACCGAGCCGAAGCCGTAGGCAGCCGCACCCATGCCGACAGTGGTCGTCTTGTTGCGGAACGCACGTGAGGTCATGCCGAGCAATGTAGAGAAGTTGAAACGGCCGCGGATAAGGTCGTTGAACTCCATGCCGTTGATATAGACCGTCTGATACTGGCTGTCGTAACCGCGGTAGCGGAAATACATCGGCGAGAAATTGTAGGAGGCAGTGCTGTAATATATGTCATCGTTTGCGCCGTTGAGGGCTGCGACGCTCTGACTGCTGCCTTCTTCGTCTTCAAATGTGGCATCGTCGATGATGAGGTCGCTTGATTCGCCGAAATAGTCGTCGGAAGCGTCGTCTGTTGTAAGACGTATCACGCCGAGGTCTTCAGCTGAGTTAACGTAGACAGGTTTGTAGCCGGCGAAAGAGATGAGAAGCGGTTTCTCAGACTGAGTGTTTATGACGAAATATCCGTCGATGTCTGATGTAACTCCCCTGGTCTCTCCATCGGGAATAATCATTGCACCTATGAGCGGTGTGTTGTTGGCGTCAACAACCTGCCCGGTGCATTTGATGACGTCGGGCGACGCATATGCTGCGGCAGCCGCAATCAACATTAATAGAAACAGTTTTAGTCTCATACAGGAGTTGGGTTATGATTTAAGTTTAGAATAATTTGCGATGAAGTTATGGTATAGATTACGCACGCACGCGCGCGAAGTGCGTAACGGCTGTCAAAGATAATACAAAGTTCTTAAAAGAGACGAATCGCCGCCCCAAAATTCCGCCAAAAAATTATTTGCTCCAACACAATTTTACGATAATGTGTCCAAGTATTGAGAAAATTATTGAGGCTGCTAATCCAATCAGAAGTCTCCACCCCCATTTCAACCTTTTGGGTAAAAGTTTTATTACTACTCCTCCAAAAATAAGGCTTATGGTTATAATAAAATCAGAAATAGATTCGGTCATAACAAAATTGATATTTTAATTTGAGCATAAGGAGTATTGAAAAATCACGATTGTGATAGTCCGGCTTTGACTTCATCAATCAACTCGCTGCAACGTGCTTTTGAAAGTCGGATTTTTGTTCCTACGGCTATAAAGTCAGCAAGTGACGGTTTCCCCGTTCCGTTGACCGATGTAGCATGCTCGCCGTTATATCCTGTTGTGCAAAGAGTCAGATCGTAAGCGGGCGCAAGTCTCCATTTCCAACCTTTACCGCTGGAATCGCGAAGCACATAGAAACTGAAATTCTTGCAGTGATCGTCTTTGTTGTCAACGAGATAGTTAAAAACCATGCGGCGATACATCTGTTCGATGTCTGAGATGTTATCAGTAAGCATACCGGTGAGCGCCAGTAAATTTGAATAATCAAGATATGGTTCGTTAAGAGACAGACACAACAGTCCGCCTGCTGTAACGGTGTGTATTCGCCTGCCGTCCTTTCCGATGTCGAATCGTCGGGATGCGAAATATTTGTCGTTGACAAGTTTGAAGTCGGGGACGATTATACCGCTCTTCCGCGCCAAAGTATTGTAATGAAACTCTTGTTCACCCATATCGGCGGGATCATAAGTGTGACGGAATTTAATCAGCCAATGTCCGTCGTGATCCTCAAACACTGCCTTCGGACGCGCGCCTCCGCTGTTTCCGCTGTTGTACAATAACAGTTCGGCATCGTTATCCTGTTTTTCTTTAAGCACTTCGAGGGCGATTTCCTGCAATCGGTCAAAGTCGTCAATGTTTTCTTCTTCGTCAACGTTCAAAGTAGGATAATAGCTCAATGCCCCCATGCCTTTATCGCCTACTATTGCGAGTCGGTCGAGAGATGAAAGATTGGCATCGTTAATGCCATTCTTCATCAATATCTTATGCAGCAGGTATCTTCCGTAGCCGTCAGGGAGACTGTCTTCAAAAACTCCGAAATTTCCATAAAACGGTTGTGGTTTGGCAACAAACAATCCGGGTTTCAGAGGCAGTTCAAACGGAGAAATACTGAATCCTTCGGCAAGCCATGAAGGTGCATATTCAAATACATTCAAGCGGTTATCAGGAGTCATAGTGAGGGTTCCGACTTCTCGACCGTTAAACTCCACTCTCAAACGGTCAGTCTTAATTTTCAGTGTTTTCATTTCTTTTATAGGCTCTCTTTTTTCCTGATTTCTTTCTTATTTGAGACAATTCCTCCATTGTATCGAATTTCGATACATTAAAAATGCTGTTTATCTCGGTGCTATAGCCTAAAGTTATGGCTATGGAGATTAATGATTGGAATGAAATAAGTCCCTTTTGCTCAAAACGGGCGATTGTAGCGACAGGTATTCCTGATAATTTTGCCAATTCCTCCCTCGATATATTTTTTTCTATGCGTCTCTTTCTCATACTCTCCGCAGTATGCAAAGCTATATCTTCTACGTTTTCGAGAGTATAATTATTCAAAAGTGATAATATATTATTTGTATTTCGGGTTTCAATCATAATACTGCTAATATAATATCACAAATTTAATAAGTTAAATCGTCAAAAGCAAATATTTAGTATAAATTCCTGCCGATCCACCATGCGATCGTCACGACGCATAGGGCGATCAGTGTCGCGGGGGCGAACATTATTCGTCGCAACCGCGGAAAGCGGTTGTCTGTCAGTTCGATGACCGAATATGCGGTGCCCACAGGCAGGAGAAAAAACAAAAAGGGATTGTAATGCCATGCTGCCGCAATGTCGCCGTGAAGCAGGGCATGGACGGCGCGCTGCAATCCGCAACCGGGACAGTCGTAGCCAGTCAGCGATCGCAGCATGCATCGCGGCGCCCATCTCGTCGACGACGGGTCAACCGCTGCATAAAATATGACGGCAGCAATCATAGCAATCACTGCGATGACCGCTGCCGTCAGACGTTTCTTTGGCTTATCCGCTACGGACACAATTCTATAGGAAAGCTAACGCCAGCGGCGTGAACATCAATCCTATAACAATCGACAGGATGATTGACCATTCAGCATATTCCGACATTCGGGTTGCTTTTTGGTAATCCCTCGAGCGATATGCGTTTCCGCTTATTACGGAAAAGATGATGCTGACTATACCACCGATGGGGAAGCAGCACAGCAGAACGAAAATCGACCAGCCGATGAAAGTCGGAGGAGCCGGAGGTGCATCGGCGGGGCGGTGGTCGTTGAGCCACGCCTGATATGCAGGCTGGGCAGCTGCGTAATCAGTCTTATGCGCAGGTTGGGGTTCTGCTTGCCGCACAGTGCTTTCGGATGCAAACAGCCCTGCGGTCTCGGGTGCTTCATTTGCGGGCATCCACTGCGGGAGTCCTTCATACCACACCGGTGTTGACGGACTCAGTGGAAGTTGGGAGATTTCTTCAATCGTGTAGGGCCCTTGCTGTATGCCGTTTAGATAAACCCAGATTTTCATTTTATGAATTTAGAAAAATTTTGTTTCTGTGCCGAGGATATCAGACAGGAGGTTGTTGGCGAGTCGGCTTGCACCGATGCGGAAATATTCGTTGGTGAGCCACTGTTCGCCAAGCACTTCCTTGACAAGGGTGTAGTATTTTACAGCTTCTTCGGTAGTGGAGACGCCGCCTGATGCCTTGAAGCCGACCATGCGACCGGTTGCTTCGTGGTATTCCTTGATTGCCTGACACATGACATATGCAGCTTCGAGTGATGCTCCCGGGAATTCCTTGCCTGTCGAAGTCTTGAGGAAGTCGGCGCCGGAGTAGAGCGATAGAACTGAAGCAGCTTTGATGTTTTCGGCTGTTTTGAGGGCGCCGGTCTCGAGGATGACTTTCATGCGGGCGTTGCGGCATGCTTCTTTCTGTTCTGAGATTTCGTCGCAGACTTCTTCATAGTCGCCGTCGAGGAAGTTGCCGACATTGAGCACGATGTCGATTTCGTCTGCGCCGCCGTCGACTGCGAGAGCTGTTTCAGCGACCTTGACTTCGATAAATGTCTGAGACGAGGGGAAACCGCCGCTGACACACGCCACCTCTACATCGCTGACATCGAGAACCGTGCGCACGACCTGCGCGAAGTTGGGATAGACACAGATTGCCGCAACGTTTTTGAGTTCGGGATGCTCCTCGTCGAATGCGTTGACGCGCTCTGTAAACGCTGCTACAGACTGGGGCGAATCGGTCGCTTTGAGAGTGGTGAGGTCGATAGTGTTGAAGAGGAATTTATACACCTCCTCGTTATTGTTTTCAGCGAAATGCTCGTCGATTATTTTTTTGACTGCTTCAGCGACTTTCGCGTCGTCGCTGATGACTTTGCTGTCGGCTATAGCCTTTGAATATTTGTCGCTCATAATTTTTATTTTTTAGATGATTTTGGGAATGAGTTATGTCTTGATTTATGAATTATGCAGTTTCGGATTTTCGGCATGGCGGCGCGAGTCGCGCTCGGTCTTTTTGCGGAGATTGTCGGCAAACGCCTTTGTCAGATCGACGCCGCACTGGTTGGCTATCGCCATCGTCACCCACATCAGGTCGGCCAGTTCGTCGGCGAGATTGTCCTTGTCGCCCGGCTTGAACGACTGATCGCCGTAGCGCCGGGCCATTATGCGCGCCACTTCGCCCGTTTCTTCCGCAAGGATCGCCATGTTGGTGAGCGGCGAAAAATATCTTACGCCGACGCTCGTAATCCAGCGGTCGACCGTCGCCTGAGCTTCGGCTATGGTAATCGGGTCTGTCTTAGTGTCGTCGTTCATGCGGTAAAGTCCTTTATCTTATCTTATATGTGCAAAAATACAAAAATATTCGCAATTGCAAATTTATTATGAAGTCCGAACATTTTTTGAGGTCGATGTGTTGTAAATAGAAAACGAAAAAACTATAAAATATACTTCAAACTTATTAAAACTCCTTGTTATGGCAGATACAACAAAAAGCATCAAGGGCACTAAGACCGAGAAATGTCTGGTCGACGCTTACATGAGTGAATCAAGCGCATATACCCGCTACGTTTATTACGCAAAGCAGGCTACTAAAGAAAATTATTACGGCATCGCTAACATTTTCCAAGAAACAGCCGACAACGAACTCCATCACGGCAAAATCTTCTTCAAATATCTTGAAGGCGGTGACGTTGATATCACTATGAAAGTAAGCGCCGGTACGGTTGCCGACACAGCTTCTAACCTCGCGCAGGCAGCTCAGAGCGAGCATATCGAAGGGGTGGAACAATATGAAGCCGCAGCCAAAATCGCCGACTCTGAAGGCTTTGCTGACATCGCTGAACATTTCCGCGCCATCGCTACAATCGAAAAACGCCACGAAGCTCGTTTCGACCGCTACAAAAAGCAGGTTGAAGACGGAACAGTCTGGAAACGCGAGAAACCTATTCGTTGGATGTGTCTCGTCTGCGGTTACGTTTACGAAGGCACCGAACCTCCTGTAAAATGTCCCGCATGTGACCACCCCCGCGAACATTACATTGCACTCGACTAATCTTTCAGATTAAGAAAAAATATTGCCTCCACGCTTTGGTAATCCCACCAAGGCGTGGATTTTTTTGTAATATCTTTCTGCCTTCATATATAAAAGCAGTTATTTGCTTGCGTTTGTAATGCAAAATAACTAATTTTGCATTACAAATCATAAAACTATGCCGCAATCTACAATATCAATCAGAGTTGATCAGGCTTTGAAAAAGAAATTTGATTCTTTGTGTGAGGCTTTTGGTCTCAGTGCTACCTCTGCGTTCAACATTTTTATGAAAGCCGTTGTCAGAGAGAGAAGAATACCGTTTGAAGTTCGTGCAGACAATTCAGAGGTCATACGTCAAAATGCACTTAGTGCCTTTGAAGCTATGCGACAATCGTTGGCAGACTCGGATGTTTCCCGGATGTCTTTGGATGAAATCAATGCTGAAATAAAAGCGGCAAGAGATGAGCGAAAAAGGAAAGGTTTACGCAGTAATTGATACCAATGTACTGGTTTCGTCGCTATTCTCGACCACAGACATATCGAATCCTGCAAGGGTAATAGGCGCTGTGCTCAACGGAGCTATAATTCCGTTATATAATAATGAAATTATAGAAGAGTATCGAGACATCCTTTCGCGTGATAAATTTAAATTCAGTACTGCACTTATTGACAGTTTACTTTCAGCGTTCACTGAATTTGGGATAAATACAGCCCGTAAAGATGCCGGTGATGAAATATTTCCGGATGAAGACGACATCGTCTTTTACGAAGTAGTATTATCAGTTGAGGACGCCTACTTGGTGACCGGCAACACAAAGCATTTCCCCATCAGGACCTTTATTGTTACACCTGCTCAAATGGTAGATATTCTGCGTGAAAAAGCTCTCTTATAAATACAGAGTTCCTTTCTGACTGTTGACATCCACTTCGTCCATTTGAGTAAAATACTACGCTGATTGCCCGAAACTTCCGTATCTTTGCGTTAAAAACAGTGACATTATGGCAAATGAGAATGAAATACTGCGCAGATTGATAGAAAAGGTCGGGTTAGAGATGGCGAAAAGTAGCGATTTCGATGCACTTTCTCAGTCCATTACTGATTCTACAAGTGAGAATCTTTCGGTCAATACCTTGAAAAGATTGTTCGGGTTCAAAACCGATAAGGTAGTGCCTCGTCTTTCTACAATGGATATTATTGCTCAGTATCTCGGCTATTCCGACTACGAATCGCTGATTAAGGAGCTTGGAGATGATGCCGATATTTCTCTGTTCACACCTATTGATTGCCTTGAAGTACAGGAGTTGGAGAAAGGAACGCAGATACGGGTTGCATACAATCCTAATAGGGTGTTCTTTCTGACATATCTGGGGGGCTATCAATTTATTGTGAACGACGTTGAAGGAAGCAAGAACATACGAAAAGGCGATTTGCTGACCATCACACAGCTTGCTGTCGGACATAGGTTTGTCGTATCACATGTAGTCCGCGACGGACAAGATCTCGGTACTTACGAGTCGGCTAAGTTCAAAGGACTAAAATCGATTGAGATAATGTGATAAAGAGAGTAAGTCTATTGTTCTGCCCTACGGTCAACTTCCGCCATAAATTCCATTTTGACAAAATTGGCTCTATGTAAATAGTTTTTGTAAGACTCTGTTGCGGAAACCAAGATGCTCATTCTCTTGTCGGTAATATCGGGAAATAATTTAGTGACTGCCAAGGCAACACTGTCTTTAATAACTGCACCTTCTAAAGCCACATAATTCTCCCAGTTTTCCATAAGCTGTCGGCGTGACACTGTAGTATCGGACCGCAGCATGTCGAGTCGGTCAAGTCCTCCTATCAGTTCATCGAAAAACGGTTTGAGATTATCATTTAAGACAGTCACAGCGTTGGGTTGTGCGTATTCATTTTTCTGTATTTTAGAAGCGCGCTCTGCAGAATGATTCTCAGGGCGAGAGACGGGCGTCGATGGTGACTCTTGCTGATAAATCACATCATTGTTAGGCGTCACGCTTTCGTCCGGTTTCTCTTCGGGGATTATTTTCTCTGACAGATATCCGTCATGGTCTCCGCGCTCTTCAGAATAAAACTTACCTAAAAACGAGATGAGAAGACCTATAGCGGCGATTGCAATTATAGAGAGGATGATTTTATAAATACCCTTGAAAGTAGCGCCCCTGTTAGCCTTTTCAGAAAGAAGTTCTATAAGAGTCTCGCAGTTTATGTCAGGGTTGTAGCATGCCTTTACAAACTCCTTGTATTTCGAAAATTTAAAGTCCGTGATATTTGCCTTGAGCTTTTCAATCACCATCGCGATGGCGCGGAAGTCTATGGCTGTCTGCCCCTTGTCGGCTACTGACAGGCCATATTTGCCCGGATGTCCGCATGTATCGTTGAGAGCATCTGAGTATGACTTGTCAAAGTCAATCAGCACAAGGTTTTTAGTGTTGGCTGTGATAATGATATTGTCAGGCTTGATGTCGCAATGCACTATGTTGTGGCGGTGAAGGTAGTCCACCACATCAATCAACTCCTTAAGAATTTTCACTATGTTTCGCTCATTCGCGAGCCACGCGTCATTGCGTTTTATCATCTCGGCAAGAGTCTGTCCGTCAACGAAGTCTATCACGATATAATCGCGGTGAAACTCATGATAGACGGGGAGTGAAGGATGACGCAATTTTACCCCGATATCAAATTCCTTGTCGAGAGCATCGAGATAAATAGGCTTCGCCCGAAACTCCTCTTTCAACCGCTTGACAAACACGTCACGTCGTTGCCAACGGGTTCGATAAATGTCGCATGTCGACCCTCCGCCCGGAAGTCGGATAGCGTCATCGAAATCTATCTCATGAGCAGACTCACGAGAGTATTCTTCAGAGTTATTGAGAAACTGCGACATCGTTATTCGGTATTCATCTGCAAAGTTAGTTATTTCTAATGAACTGAACGCCGTAGTGCTTGGATATTCAAATGGATGAAATGGATGGAAGCTCTTTCGGTAATTGCCCCTAACTTTGCATCGGCAAAGGGAAAGACCCACGCTTCAAACATTGTGGATGAATACCTGAAATTTATGTTATAAAACAGTGAAATTTAATTTGCTGCACTTAAATTTATATCGTAATTTTGCGGCATCATCCCGATTCCGAGAGAGGAGTCTTCAGATGATTTGAAACATAAAGCGTTACTATCGCGCTTCAGTTCTGATGTCTTGGAACTTCGCAACTTCTATCGAACATCAACAGAATGAAGCATAAGTAGTGACACATGATGTGTATATCCGTACACTTGCCATGTCCTCAAATGCGAGGGCGTGTCAGTGGTATATACATATTGCGTGGGTCTTCTACTTTGCTTGTTCCTTGATGTTAGGCAATGCGAAGGCCTCAAGACGTGGAAACGGGCAGAGAGTTCGGCACCACGCTTTTTTTGTATATACCCGTCCGATAGGGTGTTGGTCGGACAAAAAAATTCGATATGAAAACATTTATATTACATTGTTATAAGACCAATGAAGAAATACATGTTGGTTACAATGGTTTTCGTAGTTATGGTTCTTCGGCAGATCCATTTACTCAGGTAGAATGGATTGATAATGAGCAAAACAAGCATTCAGCTACGGTCAAAGAAACTTTTAAGGAAGTGAATGAGGCTTTTAGTAACGGGTTAAAAAACACTGCTAAAACTACGTAGTGTCCTATATAAGAAAAAGCCGAATCGCTTGAAAGGACGTGTAGGTACAATTAATAAACAATCAAAAAAATTATTATATTGTTATGAGTAGAACAGTTCAAGGTTTAGTAATATGGCTTAAAGGTCTTGAAAATCTTAATCCAGAAAAATATTGCGGCGGTTTGCCAGGGAGTACCTTGCCGCTTGATAAAACAAGCTTTATGGAGGCTGCCCCTGATTTGCCTCCCGAAATGTCAGCATTAGAGCATTTCAGCAATTTTTTGCGTAACCTGCAGGATGCAGTTGTCATCAAGCCGGGAGCGGTTATCGACGTGACTGTCAAAGGTCGGAGAATGAGGTATATTGTAGACAGCCTTACTCTCGACGAAATGTATGACTATGTCTACGGAGCTCCGGCAGACCTTCCGGTGTTTATCGCAGCGCGCCCTAAAGGGGTTACAAAGTCAGAAGTCGAAGATCGTTTGTCTGCCGAGAATAAACTATTGATAGACCAGACTATTCCCAAAGGAGTAAATCTTGCCCGACTTGTCGCCAAGAAGTGGGGCTGGAACAAAGAATGCTTCCTTGATAAATTCTATAATGCAATCTTTGACAACATAGTAAAAAACGGACTCGATTTGACTTTTTCCATCTTAAAATCACTATTCCAGATCTTCCAATAACAGAAAAATAATCCTATAACGATGCAACAATCGAAAATATCTAAATTACAATTTGTGCAGCGACTGTTCGGTGTCCTTTCCTTGATATGGATCTGTTCATCAACTGCTGTAGCAATCGATGGAATGCTTACGCCAATCGATGGCATCTGGTACACACTCAATCAATCTAGTTGGACTGCTGAGTGTAGTGGTTCCAATCATAGTACCTCTTATTCGGCAAACGATTTGATAATTCCCTCAGAAGTAGAATATAATGGGAATAGATACAAAGTTACATCAATTGGACAGAGTGCTTTTGCAAAATGTAAGAATTTAACAGGGATATTAACTATTCCAAACTCTGTCACGATAATAGATCATAGTGCATTTTCTGACTGTGATGGTTTAACCGGCTTGATCATTCCAAATTCTGTAACGAAAATAGCTGATGCCGCATTTTATGGATGTTCCGGATTAACAGGAACTCTAAACCTACCAAACTCGGTTACATCAATTGGTTCTTTTGCATTCAATGCCTGTACTGGATTTACAGGATCTATAAATATACCTGAATCAGTCAATACTATTGGAGAAAGAGCATTTGCTTACTGCAGAGGTTTTGATGAGGATATAATAATACCAAATTCAATATCTGAAATTCCATATATGTGTTTCTACGGGTGTAGTGGAATTTCACGCCATGTAATAATTGGTTCTTCTGTTGAATCTATTGTTGAAAAGGCATTTTATGGTGTTTCTCCAGATACTTTAATCATTCTTTCCCAGCCACCGCTGCTGAATGTTAATATACCCAAGCCGACTTCTAAGACGATATACGTCCCAGAAATTTCATGTACATCTTATGCTGATTATTATACAGATTATACTGTCCATCCACTAAAGTTTACGATTGACCTTAAAAATTATTCAATTTCTGTTAATGAGTCAATTGATTTTAAGTATTCAATTTCTGCGCCCTATCCATATAACCGTTCATTTGCAAAATGGACCACAACCAACGAAAAAGTTGCTTCGGTAATTTCTAAGGTTTTTGGAGCCAAAATAACTGGTAATGAACTTGGCCAGTGTACAATTAGGGGGAGTTTGGCGAGGAATCAATTAGGTATTGAAGATGTATCATTTGAAATTACTGTAGGTAAAATTTCATTTCAAGAATCGTCGATTGGAATAATGATAGGGGCTGAGAAAAAGAATGAATTGATTTCAAGTGAAGCTAATTTGAATAATTTTTCTATTGAATACGCTTCCGAAGATGAGAGTGTCGCAAAGGTTAATGCCTCTGGAATAATTACCGGTGTAGGCTTCGGAAAGACTGTGATTAAGGCATGGCTTGTTGAATATCCCAATATTAAAGCTACATGTGAAGTTTATGTGCCGTCTTTATCGTTGACTGCACCGGTCAACTCTGTTAAGCCAGGAGCCACCTTGCAGCTTAATGCAGTGTTGGTTCCGACAGATTCGCCGGATAAAACTTTGACTTGGCGCTCGTCGGATGAATCTGTCGCAACAGTAGATAGTAAGGGAGTAGTGACTGGTGTTAGCGATGGAACTGTTGACATTACAGTGGAGAACGCCTACGGTCAGTCTGCGAGTGTTAAACTCTTTATTTCGAACCTACCGGGCATTTCGTTGTCAGTGCTTGACGCGGTTATGAAACCGGGTGAGGAACGAGCAATTAAAATTGAGGAGGATCTGTCGGGTCGCACAGTCGAGTGGTCGTCATCAAATCCAGAAGTTGCAACAGTTGACCAATCAGGTAATGTTACAGCTAACAAGATTGGCTCTACAACGATTACTGCTACACTTGACAATGGCATGTCTGCATCTGCTATCGTCTATGTAGCTTCCGTAGATGTAACAGGTGACGCAACTTTGTTGAAGAATGGGGAAACATTGCAATTAGCAGCTGAGGTGCTTCCGCAAGCGTTACCCAACAAGTCGCTGACTTGGGAATCGTCATCAAACTCAATTGCTACAGTTGATGCAACGGGACTGGTAACGGCCATTGCGCCCGGCGTGGTAGTCATTACAGCTACCAACTCCTACGGTCAATCTGACAGCTATGAAATAACCGTCTATGACTACTCAATCAGCAACTCGGAAACGATTCTTCCTCTGTCCGGTTCAGCAAATCTATTGCTAAATGTCAGCCCTGCCTCGCTTGCCAACAAAGTAACGACCTGGACTTCGTCTAACCCATCTGTAGCTACAGTTAATGACTCGGGCATGGTGTCTGCAGTTGGACTCGGCAAGACCATAATTACAGCTACCCTATCAAACGGTATCTCAGACTCGGCTACTGTCTATGTTGCTTCGGTTTCATTAGAGGAACAAAAAACGTTGAGCGTAGGCGAAAGCGAAAAGCTTATCGCTACAATTCAGCCTGTCGAGTTGGACGACCGTGAACTTGTATGGAGTACATCAGATGCCCAATGTGTGACCGTTGACTCACAGGGCAACGTGACAGTTGTTGGATTTGGTTCGGCTGAGATCACTGCGGCGTTGGCCGACAATCCGGCCGTTAGTGCCTCATGTACCGTCCAGGTCTCCGGCGGTGACGAAATCGGCTATTATCATGATGCGTCGCTTGGAGGAGTAGTGATTACAAGTATTCCTAACGTGTATTCCTATATTATTCCGTCGAAGGTTTCCGACCAAACAGTAGATTACGCGGTCAAGGGCGTGAAACTTGAATCGCAACCCGCGAATTTGAAAAAAGTTGCTTATCCCGAAGGTTTAAGCAATAATTTCAGCAACGATATTATAAAAATTGCTTACAACGCTTCATCCTGCGAAATCAAGAACGGAGTAATAACAGAGCCGGTGAGTGGGGAACTCGTGTATGTCGCTCCTTCAATTTCAGGAGAATTCGAAATATCTTCTGATATAAATATTGTAGGACCGAATGCGTTTGCTTGTTGTGGAGAAATTACAGGTCTGAAAATCGTCGGCAGCTCTTTACCTCTTGCATTCCACAATATCACAGGTAGCGCACCGGCTTTTGCCGACTGTCCTTTATCAGATCTTTTCTTAGGTCGTAACCTGTCTTATACAGTCTCTCCATTCCGCGATAATAAGACATTGAGCGAACTGACATTTGGTGCACCCGTGACAGAAATCGGCGAAAACATGTTTAATGGTTGCGATGGTCTTCATGAGGTTAACATACCGTCGACAGTAGCGATTGTAGGTAACGGTGCGTTTGGCAATTGTAAGGGCTTGTCGCAATTTATTATAGAGGATGGCCGTAATACGATTGAGATAGATAATGCATTCGGCGGCAGTACAATGGATTACCTCTATTATGGCAGACAAGCATATAGAACTTCATTTTGGCCACATACGTTGAAGTCGATTGAAATCGGTCGTTATGTTGACACATTGCGCGACTCAGAGTTTACTGATATGGCGAAACTTTATTCGCTGACTATAGGTGTCGGAGTTCGTGTGATTAATAAGAATGCATTCCGTTCATCTAAGATAACCAAAGTGCTTTGGCTTCCGAATACACCCCCGACAGGCTATGAAAATATTGTTGCCGATATATATTACGTTTCGACCGACAAATATGATTTTGGTGAAGCGGATATGAAGCTCTCTCCGAATCTCTCATCTAAGTTTATGGTCGATGGTCTTGTTTATGTGTTTAATAAAGAAGCTTCAGATAGAACATGCGCAGTAATCGACAGCCGTTATAACCGCTATATTACAGCATTGGATGTACCTCATAAAGTGACCTATCAGAATATAGAGTTTACGGTTGAGGAAATCAATGATTATGCTCTTTATTGTAATAAGTATTTCGAGTCGGCTTCTATTGGCGACGGAATAATTTCAATCGGGAGATATTCGCTATTTAACTGTGATGAAATCAAAACGGCGCCGTATATAGGCAAGTCTGTTGAGACTATAGGAGACTATGCATTCAACAGCTGCTTCAAAATACCGTCGATAGTTATTCCCGATGCAACAAAATATTTGGGCGCGTGGTCGCTTGCAAATTGTTCTGCATTAGAGAGCTGTCTGCTTGGCAGCGGTATGGAAACAATCCAGACAGGTTGTTTTGCTAATGATGTGAGCCTTAAACAATTGATTGTTCCGGCGAATGTTACGACTATTGCAAACCAAGTCTTTGATAACTGTACGTCATTCGCATATCTGGAAATAAGCGACCGCACTAAAACTCTCTCAATGGGTTATAGCAAACACAATCCTGATTACGATCCGTCACAGGGCGTGATTGGCGGTCTGGCAACAGCCGGAGTACCTCTGTTTTATTACTGCCCGCTGAAAGAAGTTTATATCGGAGGCGATATAACTTATTCAACATCACCTGCTGACGGTTATTCGCCCTTCTATCGTAATGACTATCTCGAAAAGGTAATTATCCATAATAACGAGACTGATATATCCGATAATGAATTCTATGGATGCCGAAACCTAAAAGAGGTTATAGTCGGAAATGATGTAATCAGAGTTGGGGATTATGCATTCTCAGGCTGTCTTTCTCTTGAATACTTCACACTCGGAAGTAGAGTTGAAACAATAGGAACTGATGCATTCTCCGACTGTGATGTGATGAAAGAATTGAAGAGTTATAACCCTGTTCCGCCAACATGCGGCGAGCAGGCTATGGATGACATCAATAAATTCACATGTACGCTTTATGTTCCGAAGAACGCGGTTGAAGACTATCGGAATGCTGATCAATGGAAAAATTTCTTCCATATCGAAGGAATGGATGTTGAGGCACTCCCGGTTGAAAGCATCACTCTTGACCCCGAATATTGGACCGGAGTTGTTGGTTCGATATTCCGCATTCAGGCTACTGTAAATCCGATAACTGCTGATAATAAACACGTCGTTTGGGCATCTGAAGATGAGTCAGTGGCAACGGTTACCGAAGGCGGCGTTGTAACGGCAATAGGCATCGGCTCAACAGTTATCACAGCTACATGTGATAATGTCGTCGCTGTTTGTGAGGTAGTAGTGCAACCGATTGAAGCCGAATATATTGTTATTGATAAGCAGAAGTCTGAAATCGTTGAGGGTGAGACTTTGCAACTGTCAGCCACTGTCGAGCCTGCAGATGCAACGGATCAGACAATCACATGGTCGTCCGGCGATGAAACGATTGCTACAGTCGACGAAAATGGCATGGTGACTGCGGTTAAGCCCGGCACAGCAACAATTACCGCAAAATCAGTAAATGGCATCAAAGCAGAATGCACTATTACGGTGGTAGCCAAAGTTATAGAGGTTAACGGTATAACTCTCGACGTTACAGAAGCTGACATTGTCGAAGGAGAGACACTGCAGCTGACTGCCACTATCGAACCGGAAAATGCTACAGATCAGACAATCACATGGTCGTCAAGCGATGAAACTATTGCTACAGTTGCCGAAAATGGCATGGTGACTGCGGTTAAGCCCGGCACAGCAACAATTACCGCAAAATCAGTAAATGGCATCAAAGCAGAATGCACTATTACGGTGGTAGCCAAAGTTATAGAGGTTAACGGTATAACTCTCGACGTTACAGAAGCTGACATTGTCGAAGGAGAGACACTGCAGCTGACTGCCACTATCGAACCGGAAAATGCTACAGATCAGACAATCACATGGTCGTCAAGCGATGAAGCGATTGCCACTGTTGACGAAAATGGATTAGTTACCGCAATCAATCCCGGAGAAGCTACCATAACGGCAAGCACGTCAAATGGATTAAAGGCAGAGTGCAAAGTAACAGTTGTTGCGAAAATCATATCTGTTGATGGACTTACTCTGAATTTGTCTGAGGCGGAAGTATTAGAAGGAGAGACTTTGAAATTGATAGCAACCATCGAACCCGAAGATGCAACAGATCAGACAATCACATGGTCGTCAAGCGATGAAGCGATTGCCACTGTTGACG
>CAMWNF010000033.1 GCA_947175535.1 uncultured Bacteroidales bacterium | reverse complement strand
TAACAGTCACCTGGCAGGTTGCTGAGACCTCGCCGCATGTTGCAGTGATAGTTGCAGTTCCTACCGAAATAGCCGTTATTACGCCTTCTGCTGATACCGTTACAACATCTTCGTTATCTGACTTCCATGTGATCGTTGCATCCGTAGTATTCGCAGGCTCAACAGTCGCAGTCAGTTTATCGGTCGCTCCCACGAGCAGGCTCAAATCGGAGACGTTGAGGGTAATATCTGATGCAGTTACAGGATTAACAGTCACCTGGCAGGTTGCTGAGACCTCGCCGCATGTTGCAGTGATAGTTGCAGTTCCTACCGAAATAGCCGTAATAACACCATCCGCTGATACCGTCGCTACCGCTTCGTTGTCAGATTTCCATGCGATTGAGGGATCCGTTGTATCTTCCGGCTCTATCGAGGCAGTCAGATTAGCAGTCTCTCCGATAAGCAAATACGTATTTGTAATGTTAAGTATAATATCCGAAGCATGTATAGGATTAACCGTAACCTTACAGGTTGATGAGACCTCTCCACAAGTAGCAGTAATAGTAGTCTCTCCGGGTGAAATCGCAGTAATTAAGCCGGACTCGTCAACTGTAGCTACGGATTCATTATCACTACTCCAATCAACTGTATCAAAAATGGTTATCGCAGGCATTAAAGTTGCTGTAAGCTGAAATGATTGAGATTTATCTAGTGAAATTGCGGACTTGTTAAGTACAATTTTAATATCCTCTTCATCCACTACAGTTACACCGCAGAATTTTACAACACTACCGCGCTCAACTCCAACTACGATATATGTTTCACCAGTGCCTACAGCAGTAAGAACACCGTTAGTGTCAACAGTTACAATATTTTCATCACCACTACCCCATAAGATCTTATCAATTGCATTTTCGGGATATGCTTCCGCAATAAGTTGTATTGAATCACCTTTCTTCAATATAACTTTAGTATAATTTAAAGTAATCGAGAGGACTGATACATCCCACACTGTCACATTACAGGTGGCTTTAACCGATCCACAAGTTGCCGTGACTACAGCATTTCCTGATTTGATTGAAGTAACTAATCCTGTTTCGTCAACAGTAACAATCTCCTCATTACTACTTGTCCACGCAACCGGTAAACCTGATGCATCAATAGGTAAAATTGTAGCAGTCAACTGTACGCTATCAATACCCTTTAATTCTACGGAAGAATGATTCAAAGTAATAGACGATGCAGGTACTGGAATTACATTTATTGTACGCTGTCCACTAACATTTCCACAAGTTGCAGTTATTGTAACAGACCCGACAGAATGTGCTACTACAAGTCCTGTCTCATCAACGGAGGCGACTGCCACATCGCTACTACTCCAGATAATTGTCTTATCAGTAGTAGTTTCAGGTTGTACATTGGCTCTAAATTGAAATGATTGACCCACCTCTAAATTATCGCATTTCCAATATATAGAAACTCTCTCTGGTTTAGTTTCAATAACCTCGACTTCGCAAGTCGCCTTAACATCTCCGCAGGAAGCCGTGATAATGGCGTTACCCAAAGATTTAGCTCGGACATATACATATCCCTCATAATTAACTACGTCAGCTACGTCCGGATTGCTTGAACTCCACACTATAGTCTGATCGGTAGTTGATTCAGGATAGACTGTTGCTTTTAGTATAAAGTCTATAGTTTTACTTACTTTTAATTGTACTTTTGTACTACTGAGCGTAATGCTTGCAGGCGCTGTTGCTCCCACATTAACAACGCATTCCGCAGAGAGATCCTCATAAGTAGCTTTTATCACAGCTTTGCCTACAGACCGCGCTTTTATCATTCCATCAGAATCAACAGTTGCTACTGCCTCATCACTTGATGTCCAGCCTATTTTACTCTCAAAAACAGATGGGTTTTCTATTTTAGCGTTGAGCTGATAAGATTCCGTAGATTTTAAGTTGATTTCTGTTTGATTTAAAACTATGCCGGTGTTAACCTCCTTAATGACTGAAGCGAACTTAGACCAGTTTATATCATTAGCGTAAATGTCCTTACACCCTTTAGGTACTTCTAAACTACGGATAATTGCACCATCGAATGAATCAGCGGAAACCGAAGGAGGAGTGGTGGCGTCTACTCTAAGAGTTTTGAGTTTAGAACATCCAGCAAGAGCTTTGGGACCAATTGCCGTTACTGATGCAGGTAAGTCCAATTCTTCTATATCCCAGGGCGCAAAATAAAATGATGTATGATTTGGGTTATAAATCAAACCATTAGGATCAGGGATACACTCATTGGGATATGCTACTTCAATATCTGCGACAAACGCTCTTTTTCCAACAGGATATGCACCTTTTTTGATATCACAACCACTGAATGAAGTATAACAGACATTTTCTGGTGAGACTACCACACTTGTAAGTGAACCGCATCCTGCGAATGCATTGTCGCCGACCCATTTTACATTGTTTGGTATTACGACCGATTTTAGCTTAGTACAATTCAAGAATGAATTATCGCCAATGATTTCTATGCTCCATGGAATATTGACCGAAGATATATTACTTGATAAATTCCAAATAACTTTGACAAGCATACTTGCATGATCACCATGCTCATCTCTTCCACTATATGTATAAGGTACATCAAGATGACCGGTTAAAGAATTACTCTGACCGTCTTTGATTGTTAGTAACCAACCCTTCCCAACAATATCATCATACGGATAATTCCAATTGGGCGGATATACAAAAAATTCAAGTTGAGATGGAATAGCCTCTTGTCCCATAGCACGCTGCGGATATATTCCCATCATTACCAATACCATGATAGACAAAGAAATAAGCCGTGAAGCTAATCCTTTCTTTAATTTAGGTATTATTAGATTCATAGTTAATTTGTTTGTAATATAATAAATTCCTAATTTATCGTTTGATTATTTTAATATTGGGATAATACTTGTGCACTTGCTTGATAAAGCAGTCTGCTTTCTGTGGTGTCCATTGATTATTGATATATATGTATGGACGACCTAATTTTTTTGTGGAATAACAGGAAGGTGCACCCATCGTGTCTTTCGTATCGGCAACACGACAATCGGAATCCTTACATTCAGAATCATATATTTTCCCAAGATTCTGGAGTAATTCTTTTTGGGTTACTCCAGTATTGAGCAACAGCTTCAGCACCCTTCTTGCTAAAGCAGTATATCCGTTTATTATCTCGCGTTTTTCATTAAATACTATTTCAAATTGATGAGAAATTTTACTTATTACTTCCTTCTCGTCTTCAGTACCACAATTTGAAATTGCCGCGATAAACAGGTCGCTGTAGTTATCATAAATCTCTTTTAGACATTCTGAATATTTTATACTTTTTACTATTGGGTTAAATGATTGAGATATAGATTCAAGTGTTGCAATATATTCATTTAGATATTTTACACATTTGCTGCCAGCCTTGTCTTTCAACTGCTCTTGCAATGGCAGGAGTACATTTTCGTAGAGTTCCTGATAAGTAATATGGATAAACTTATCATGGTCAGGTGAATTTTCTAATGATGGGGAGACAAAAATGAATAAATTACAATATTCTTTTGCATCTCCTAAATCCTGCACCGCATTATAATAATCTTCCAATTGATTGGGTCCGCCGGGGGCAAATATTTTATTTTCTATCCACAGACGAAATTTATCAGTCTTATTGATGCAAAATTCGACACAAATGTCTATTCTTTTCTTATTCTTAAATGTCCATTCAGTCGAAGCCTTTACTTCCAGACTTAACGGTTTTATAGATATGCTTTTTAAGTATTTAGACTCAAAAAAACTCTTATCGCTCTCAATCATTTTTGAAATGGCTAATTGAGTTAATAAAAGAGCTGGAGGGAAAGTTACGTTTAGAAATTCAGGCGTGGAAAATATCCATGCTAACATCGATGTATGAGCATTTTCGGAATTAGTCTTCCCTAAAATATTTAAAAGTGTGGTATTATTCTGCATTTCCAATAGCTTATGCAGTGCTCGCGAATTTATAAATTCTGTAAATTCATATAAATTATTCATATTTTTCAGACCAAATTAAATTATGACATTGCTGCTAAGCAAATGCGGTTGTGTTTTGCAATGAAGCTTTATTGCCCATAATTTTACAACTGCCTTTGGGTCCTCACATTGGCTTCAAATATAAATGTGAACAAAAATGCGCGAGAACCTTACTGTTGCCCGTTCCGCTATCAGAGGCTCTGGTAATGCCCATTGCAGTAGAACGGACAACGCAGAAGCCTCACGCAGAATATGTATAAACCCGCTGATAATCTACGCTCTCGCGCGAACTAACAGCGGAATATAAACATATCCACAAGGCATCTACTGTTGTCTCATTCCTGACTGCAATTGAAATTTACCAGATTTCTGATAGCCAAGAAAGAGCGTTTCAGTAAACGCATTCTATTATGTCTTTGCAGAGCTATGCACTCCGCAATAGCTGTCATCCCTCCCGCATAACCCATGACCGGGCTTCTGCAAAGCGGTCTGCATCTGCAAATTTATCAAATTATTCTGAATAATCAAACAATTTTGTCAGACCCTAACATCACATTTTCCTCAGCACCCTTTACGGCTCGGCGCGAGATGATTGGTCTGGGGTCACTGTGTTGTCTTTAACTCTGACATCCTCTGACGCACGGACATAAATCAGGTCGCCCTCCGGCGAGTCACAGAACTCGAAAACATTGTCTTCAATCTTTATGTTTCTATGCACCGGACCTGCATATTCTGAAATCTCGGGAGCTATCTTTATGACCGGAACAGAACAATCGACAAAACGATTGCTGCGGATTGTAACGTCTGTGACCCTACCCGATTCATACCAGCTTTTTCCATCGTCGGCGATAAGGATTGAAGCCATCGGTATCCGTTCGAATAAATTATTCTCAATCAAAACCTTACGCCGCGTCGACACAAGAATGGCTCGCGTAGGCGTTGCGCTGAAGCTGCAATCGGCAATACGGACTTCAGGTGTCCGACTGATGTTCTCCACCACCGCAGCCGACATAACACAAACATCAGGAGCCAGCTGCCTGTCGAGCAGCAATTCAATATTACGCTCATCAATCATCGACGCTCCGACAACTATAGCGTCTGCGACAGGAAGAAGGTTATCGGGATTGACTATCTCTATACTGTCGCCCTTAAAAAAACTCTGAAAGCCGAAGGTTTGCGGATGCATATATTTAACCACTACCCGGCTACCGTCGCCCCAATCCGTCACTTTCAGATGTGTACCGTGGATATTAATCGGGTCATCCTGCGAACCATTGAATCGGCAGCCGCTTATATCGACCTTACCGCAACAGCCCGATATCTGAATGAAGTCGGCAAAACCGGCACACGTACGTCCGGAAAGACTGTCGGGAGCACACATTATATTATGGTAAGTCAGATTTGAGGCGTTTTGAGCCACTATACCGAAATTACCCATAAAGTTAAGATTGAGATTGCTCAACTTAACGTTATCACTGCCAACTATCAATCCTGCGACCTCCGTGCGCAGCGAATGACGCATCTGGTAAGTCTGCCCTATCCTTACGTCCGGCTTTCTTTTCAGGTGGAATTTAAGTATTCCGGGAGAAATCTCCTCTATATGCGTCGCAACGGTCAACGGAGACACGCATCGTCGAGTCGTAGCCGTTTCGTGGTCATATATCTGGGCGATACCTCCCGTAAACTCCCACCTCTGACCTTTCCAGTATAGCTTGCCGTCCCGCAGTTCATAATTGGACGAGGCATGAACACGCGCTGTCAGCGAATGAGAATCAACCTCAGTCACGGTCATTTCCGGCACGGACGGGTCAGCGGCATCGACCGTCAGGTTACTTATGGCTATATTACGACAATCATCTATTACCCACGTCGTCATCTCTCCATGAGTGAGCAACGTCGCGCCCTGTCCGTCTATCTCTATGTTACTGAGACCGCGTAGCCAGACGCCTATATGTTTTACAGGCGATGGATTTTCCTCCTCGCTCGTGGTGTTCGAAACATGATACAGGCACTTCGATGCAGCCTCACGCGACAAGTTATAGACATGACCCGGGTCAAACCTTATTACAACCTTATGTGCGCCGTCAGACTGACGAGCCTCTTCAATAGCGATGCGGATTGTCTCCGTGGCATCGCCGTCAACCGGCATGACATTGATTACCACCTCTCCGGCTGAAACTGTAAGAGCCAGAGATAAAGCCAATATTAATATGCACCTGCGGATATATTCCATGATTACCTATACTGCAAAGATAGATAAAATCCGCGTTCTAACGTATAAAAAACAAGGCTGTGAGTAATACATACTCACAGTCCTGTTCTGCATAAAGACAAGATAAAGGCTTGGTTTTCCATTTTTTGACACAATTGAGTTCTTTTACACAGCAAGTCTGCTGATATAGGATTTAGAGTCGCGGCAGATATCAGTTTTGATGACTTCGTAGAGACGCCGCTCCTCTTCGTTCAATTCATTTCCGACGACAGCCCCGAAAATCATTTCTCCGGCTATTGCCGACACTATAGCCAACTGCTGACGGTGAGGAAGTGACTTAATGGTATTCAATACGTTTTTACTGAGGACGATTGGAGTATTCATAAGGGTTAAGAGTTGAGATGATAAATGATTGTTTTTGATTACGGCACAAAATTAACTTCACCATCGGGCGACTTACAAGCACATGATTGTGTAAAAATATTAAAATACTAATTTCGCATATAAAACACCTTAGTTTTAAATTTTATGCTTTACTTTTGTAAAAGTATAGTCTTATTATAATTAGATGGATGTCTGAATTCATTCCTCAAAAAGGTTATTACCGAAAACTTCGCGTATATACAATTGCAGAAATAATATATGACGTGACATTCATATTTGTCAATAGGTTCATTAACAAGGGAGACCGAACTTTTGACCAAATGCTTCAGGCTGCTCGTAGTGGGAAACAGAACATTGCCGAGGGTAGTGTTGCTGGGTCAACTTCAAAAGAAACCGAAATCAAACTCACGAATGTAGCAAAAGCAAGTTTACAAGAGTTATTACTTGATTATGAAGATTATCTAAGAGTTCGTAATTTAGAACGATGGGATAAAAATAGCGAAAAGGCTATTCAAACGAGACGTATATGTGTAAAAAACAATGAAAGCGCATATTACCGTAACGCTGTCAATGTCAGAAGTTCTGAAACAGTAGCTAACATAGCAATAATTTTAATTCATCAAGCAGATGTACTATTAAGTCGGCTTATAGAACGCCAGAAAAAAGATTTCATATCCCACGGTGGTATAAGAGAACAAATGACAAGGGCTCGCGTAGAATATCGCCGATTACAATATCCTGCGGTTAATCAGAGTTCTCCGAGTACTCAGTGTTCTCAGAATAATGATAATAACTCTGATTTTTCAGAATAAAATTATATAGTCATGAAAATTAATCTTAGTTCAATATTCCTTTTATTTTGTTTTAGTGCTTCAGCTCAGCGTATTGCGGTTTTGAGTGATGTGCATGTATCTCCTGGGAATACGTGTGATTCCGCTTTGCGTGCGGCAGTAAATGAAATCAATGCAAGCGATTATGACCTCGTGGTAATGAACGGAGATTTGACCAATGAAGGCTCTGACCGCGAACTGAAAAACGTAAAAGAGATTTTCGACAATGTGAAGCACCGGTTTGCTGTTATTCCAGGAAACCACGAAAACAACTGGAGTCAGAGTGCCACACGCACTTTCTTAGACCTATGGGGAAATGACCGTTTCATCGAAGACCTCGGCACGACGGTTGCCGTCGGCATCAATTGCGGACCATTCATGAAGATGGGCGACGGACATATCAAACAGGAAGATTTACATTGGCTCCGGTCCACTCTTGAGAATTGTGCCTCGCAAGGCAGACGCATACTTTCGTTTAATCACTATCCTCTGCAGGACGACCTCGACAACTGGACTGAATATGTAGGATTATTAGAGCATTATCCGGTCATAGGGCATATCAACGGTCATTATCATGTATGGAAACAGTATCGCGGTGGCGACATCGACGCCGCGATGGTCAGAGCCCTCGATATAAAGGAAGGCGAATTTGGTTATGCAATCATCGATATAGATAATGATTCAGTGCGCGTCTACGAAAAGCTGCTGAATAAAGAGCCCGCTCTAAAATTTTCATGGGCGGCACGAACCGAACACACTCCGTCAAAATTCGAGACCACGATAACTGAAGATGTGTCACCTGACGGATATACAATTGAAAAAATCTGGACCGACAGTGCCTCGGTATTCACACGTCTGTCGTTCGATAACGAAAATGTTTACTTCGGGAACTCACTCGGACTATTTAAAGCCGTTGATAAGAATGAAGGAACGATAAAATGGGCAATAGAAACAGGCTATCCGATTTTCGCCCGTGCCACGGTGCTTAACAGTGGTTATGTTGCTCTTCCCTGCTCTGACGGCATCATAGTTCTTAATCCTGAGGACGGCTCACAGAAGACATTCTATCCCACCAAACAAGGTCCATATGTTGCCGACGGTGCTGTAGTCAAAGACATATACATTCAAGGAGCCTACATGCGCATCGAAGGTCGTGACCCGGCTGACGGTAGTCTGAAATGGTCGTTCGATTCAATCGCAAACTATTGTCAGGCATCCCCTGTAATCGACGGAGATGAAGTGATATTCGGAGCTTGGGATACAAAACTGCGATGTCTGGATGCCAAAACAGGCAAACTTATATGGGAGTGGAGCAACGGCAGACCGAACAATCTGTTCAGCCCTGGAAACGTTGTCCCGGTAGTGACGCCCGAGCGGGTCTTAATAGTGGCTCCAGACCGTTACATGACTGCCATCGACCGAAAGACAGGCAAAACGATATGGCGCGACAATTCACACCGCTACCGTGAAAGCCTCGGACAGTCAACCGACGGCATTCGGGCATACGCCAAGACAATGGATGGTCATCTTGTCGCTGTAGATACCCGGTCAGACTCGTTCAATCAGTTATGGGATGTTGACCTCGGCATCGGTTATGACCACGCTCCTTGTATTATAGCAGAAGTCGATGGAATCATATATTCAGGCTCACGCAGAGGAATCGTGTGTGCGGTCGATGCAGAGAATCATAACCTGTTATGGAGTATGAAAATCGGTAATGGCGAAATAAACGGGATAGATATAGACCCGACAACCGGACTTCCCTGGGTGTCACTCATCGACGGAACAATCTTCAAAATAACAAAAAAGCCGATTTGAAATCGACCTTTTTGTTAATTATATATTATCTCCCGCTCCTGTGTCAGGTTTCCCCGGTATTACCGTGTCTGATTTACTGAAAAGTTTCGACAGATATTTCTCGCGGAAATTCTGAAGCAGTTCCCAGAAATTCGGGACAAAGAGCGTTCCGACAATGGCATTGACAGCCATACCGAATACAACTGCCGTGCCGAGTGAAATTCGGCTCTGAGCACCGGCACCTGTCGCAAACAGCATTGGCATCACACCGAAGACAAACGCCAGAGCAGTCATAAGGATAGGTCTGAAACGCACACTTCCTGCCTGCTGAGCAGCTTTTCTCACCGGAAGACCTGCCTTACGGTAATCCATAGCATATTCCACAATAAGTATAGCATTTTTCGCAGCCATACCAATCAGGAGGATGATACCTATCTGAGTATATATGCTAATGCTCTGGCTCAAGAACATACACCCTATAATCGTACCGAGAATAGCGGTTGGCGTCGTTATCACCACCGCAACGGGGTCGGTCCATGATTCATACTGTGCGGCAAGGACAAGAATTGTTATCAACACGGCAAAAAGAAGAACCATTGTGATTGTAACACCTGAACCTGTTTCCTGGTAAGCCTCTCCGGTCCACGCGTAAGAAAAACTGTCTCCTACAACATCGTCCATCAGCCGTTCCATAGCCTTAATGCCTTCAGAAGAACTTACCCCATCAGCGACTGTGGCATTAACCGAAGCTGTAGTGTACATATTATATCTGCTGACCGTACCTTCTCCAAGTGAAGGAACCACAGAGGCGAAAGATGCAAACGGTACCATCTGCCCATCTCCGTTTCTGACACTGAGTTTCAGTACATCTTCTGCTTTAGCGCGCGATTTGCTGTCGGCACTGAGATTAACTTCATAAACTCTACCGAAATCAACAAAATCATTCACATAGCTTCCACCCATATAGCTCGACAAAGCAGAATATACGCTTTCAAGTGTCAAACCCTGCATCTTCACCTTATCGCGGTCAATTTTAACAGCATATTGCGGAACCTCGCCTTCGTACATAGAAGTGATACTCTTTATCTCGGGCGTAGTAGCTACGGCTGCCTGCAAATCCTCGACAGCCTGCTTTATCTCTTTTGGTCCGAGATTGTTGATATCAAGCAGCTGCATCTGAAGACCGGCTGACATACCAAGTCCCGGAAGAGCCGGAGGATTTACGGAGAATATCACAGCTTCTTGAATGTCGGCGGTAAGTTCATCAACTTTTGCAATCACTGCATCGACGCTCTGACCTTTACCTTTACGTTCGCTCCAGGGTTTCAGCACTACATTGATAGAACCGAGGTTACTCCCCGCACCTCCTGCAAGGAATGACATACCTGAAATTGAGATTACATCCTTGACTTCCGGAAGTGCTTGTATCTCAGCTGAGACCTTACGGACAATACTGTCTGTACGTGTAAGCGATGCATCCTGAGGCAACTGAACTGAAGTCATAAAATATCCTTGGTCCTCTTCAGGGACATAAGATGTAGGCCATTTTGTAAAGCCCCAGAAGGCGGCAAAGCAGATGGCTGCGAAGATTACCAAAGCAAGAGCCGGATGACGAAGCATTTTGCCGACAATATTGTCATAGCCGCGTCGTGTTGCATCAAAACCTCGGTTAAACCATCGGTATATGAAAAATTTAGTCTGAGTTTTAGGTCGGAGGAACAGCGCACACATAGCAGGTGTGAATGTCAAGGCGTTAAAACCTGAGAATGCCGTTGAGACTGCGATTGTAAGTGCGAATTGTTTGTAAAGTTCACCGGTTATGCCAGAAATGAAAGCGGTCGGTATGAAAACAGACAATAAGACGAGCACTTCACCAACAATCGGTCCCTCAAGTTCTCCCATAGCTTTCTCCGCTGCCTGACGAGGCGACACTCCACCCTGACTGAGTATTCGCGCACAGTCCTCGACCACCACTATCGCATCGTCGACCACTATCGCAATCGCCAATACAAGACCGAAAAGAGTCAGCGTATTAATAGTGAATCCCATCAGCTTCATGACAGCGAACGTTGCAATGAGCGATACGGGAATCGTCAGCATCGGTATCACTACCGCGCGCCAGTTCTGGAGGAACAGTAATATAACAATCATGACGATGAGCGTTGTCTCAGCAAACGTTATGAGCACTTCGTCAATTGATGCACTTACGACATCCGTCGTATTAAGTATCACATTATAATGCACACCCTCAGGGAAGTATCGCTGCAACTCATCAAGCCTCGCCGTAACACGCTTAGCAACATCAAGCGCATTTGCTCCAGGCAACTGATATATGCCTATAAGCCCTGCCGGTCGATTGGAAACATGCGAAATATTCGAATAGCTGTTTGAGCCGAGATCAACCGTGGCTATATCTTTAAGTCGAAGCATCGAACCATCGGCATCCGTACGAATGACAATGTTGCCGAACTCATCCGCTGTAGTGAGTCTTCCTTGTGACGTCAGGGAGAACTGGAACTGATTGAGAGTTCCAGTTGGAGGTGCGCCTACATTTCCAGCCGAGACCTCCATGTTCTGACTCTGAATAGCAATATAGACATCGTCAGGCGTAACTCCCCTGACCCGCATTTTTTCAGGGTCGAGCCAAACGCGCATGCTATAGTCACCGGCACCGAAAGCACCAACTTCACCGACACCGTCGATACGCGACAGCTCATTGACTATATTCAATTTGGCATAATTGGTCAGATATAATGCATCATAACGCTCAGGCATATCAGTCTCAAGCGCAATAAACATTATAATATTTGTCGAACGGGAAGTTACCGACACACCCTGCTGCTTGACGGAACTCGGCAAGGTCGGTTCGGCGAGAGCAACACGATTCTGCACTTTCACGGTCGCTTCGTCGATATCCGTACCATTCTCGAACGTAATGGTAAGTCCATACGAGCCGTCTGAACCGGAATTTGAACTCATATACATCATGCCTTCGACTCCGTTAACCTGTTCTTCGATAGGCACGCCGACAGTCTCAGCTACAGTTTTGGCATCAGCCCCTGGATAGACAGCCGAAACCTGAACCGTAGGCGGAGTTATTTCAGGATACTGCGCAACAGGCAGAGATTTGACAGTCAAAAGACCGGCTATTATCATCAGGATTGCCAGTACCGTTGCGAAAATAGGTCTGTCAATAAAGAATTTAGAGAACATATCTGTTATAATTTAGCCGGTTGGTAATCATTTGGTCATACGGGGTGCGACAGTCTGACCGTCTCTTACTTTAAGCAACGCCTTTGTCACATATTTTTCGCCAGGCTTAATACCCCTGGTAACTATACGCAATGTATCATTGACAGTCTCACCGACCTCAATCGGCGTATATACTATCTTATTGGAGTCATTGACCACATAGATATATTTGCCAAGCTGGTCAGTGCCGATTGACGCATCCTTTATGAGTATGGCAGACGGTTCAAAAGCGTAAGGAAGCGAAACAGTCGCATACATGCCATCTTTCAATTCATTATAGGGGTTATCAATCGAAGCCTGGAGTACCATAGTTCCTGTCGATGTATCGATACGCGGTGCCATATAACTCAGGTCACCGGTATAACTGTGAGGAAGGACTTCTGAAAAATTAACAGGCATTTTCGAATAATCAATATCATCTATTGAATCCTTGAAATTTTTGATGAGCTCGAGATACCGGCTGTCCTCAATAGAGAAATTGGCATTCATTTTAGCGTCATCATAGATAGTCGCGAGAACCACCGGTGAACCCGCACCGGCGAGAAATGCCCCGTTATCATAGTTAGTGGAACTTATATGACCGTCAAACGGAGCCGTCACCGTACAATAACCTAAAGACGTGCGGGCAGTTCGCAGAGCGGCTTCAGTCGACTTAATTGCGGCTGCGGCTTCTTCCATTGAATTTTTAGCCTGCAATACCTCCATCTGACTGACTGCATCACTGCGCAACGCTTCCTCCATTGCCTGATACTGACTGGAAGCGTAGCTGTAGGATGATTGTGCATCGGCAAGGGCGGCTTCCGCCTTTGCGACCGCATCGCGATAATTCTTATCTTCTATTGTAAAAAGCACTTTGCCTTTCTTAACAAAATCTCCGCCCTGAAAGGGATGTGAGGTTAGATAACCGTCGACTCGTGCGACCAACTGAACTTTCTGCGATGCAGAAAGATAACCCGGGTATGTCTTATGAAGAACCACCGAATCTACTGTCGGTACAGCTACATCTACAGTCATTGCCGAAACGTTACCGTCTGTCTCTGTTTTTTTGTGGCAAGATGTCAACAGTCCAAGGCCTGTCGCCGCCAGCACTATAAAGGAGATTGTCTTTTTCATATTGTTGTGCTTATCTTTTTTTATTCATTAATCTATATCGTTTATCCAACCTCCGCCGAGTGCCTTGCAAAGATTAATCAAGGACACAAGCGCATCACCTTTTGCAACAATCAGTGAATTACGGTACTCAAGCAGGTTGAGCTGTGCATCGACAACATTTGAGAATGCGGTCAACCCTTTTTTATACAAATCAAGCGACAAATCAAACGACTGACGACTGTTATCCACAACTTCCTGTATCGATTTCATATAATCTATATCGTTGCCATAAGCCACCAGTGCATTATCAGCCTCAGTTATCGCATTCAATATTGTAAGATTGTAATTATCGATTTCACTTTCAAGATTCTGTTTGGCTGTTATCTTGGCACTTTTACGGGCGAAACCGTCGAAAAGAGTCCACGACAAAGTCGGTGCGACAGAATAGACATAACTGTTTCTTGCGAAAGCATCTGACAGATTATGGGTCGAGACTCCTATCGAACCTGTCACAGAAAGTGTCGGAAGATAATCTTTTTTCGCTATGCCGAGCGCATCCGCTGCCGCTGCGACTTTCTGTCGGGCAGCCACGATGTCGGGTCGACGGTTTATCAAATCAAGAGAAATGGATTTGGCAACAATCTGCGTATGGTCAAGACTTGTTGTCGGCACGCGTAATAAAGGATATATGTCTGTAGGATTTTCAGCAAGAAGTATTGCTATTGAATTTATCATACCTCTGATTGAGGTTTCAAGTTGAGGAATCGATGCTTTTGTTGAATAGTAGACTGTTTTTGCCTGAGCGACATCAAGCATTGAAGCAAGTCCGGCTTTGTGACGCGCTTCAGTTATATGAACAACTTTCAACTGGCTTTCAGAATGCTCCATCGCAACCTGCATCTCTGCCTGATAGACTCGGAGATTGACATAAGCCGTAGCGAGTTGTGCCTGCATGGCTATCAAAGCCGCTCCAAATTCTGCCTTACTCAAGCGTAACTGTGAATTACTTTGCTTAACTTGCGCTCTGATTTTTCCGAATAAATCTATTTCCCAGTTCATCGTCGCGCCTCCGTTCCAATAGGAATTTTTAGATGCCGGCACATGTTTTCCCTCTATTGCGCCGGATTCGCGGTTCGCCACCCATCCTGCGTTAATATCAATCTGAGGATAGTAGTTACCTCGTGCAGAAGCCACAGCCTGGCGCGCAATTTCAATACGCCGCGAAGCTATAGCTATATCATAATTTCGTTCAGTAGCAAGAGTAATAATAGAGTCAAGCAGTTCGTCGCCGAAGCGCTTCCACCAATGACTGTCAATTTCATCATCAGCAGTGATTTCCACTTCTTGTCGCACATCACCGGTGCCGGTAACTTCGGTCATGACTATAGGTGTGGTAATCTCAGATTTAACATCATTCAATTCCTCTGCCACAGCATATTGTGATGAAGGCAATAGTATGATAGCACTTAATGCAGAGGCAATTTTTGATTTTGTCATTGTTTTATAATTCTACAAGTTTGCGAAACGTAATATATGTTTTTAACATGATGGAAATTATTTTTGTTTACAGTTTTACAAACGATATTAATCTTTTTTAACCCTACACATGACATAGGCACCGTCTTCCGTCATGCACAATAAGACGACCGTCTTTCTCGTTAACAATATAATGTGTAACTTTACGCTTGAAAAATCTCCGGCAGACATCATGTCTGTTTATCACATATGATTTCATATATTGAAAAAATAAGTCTTTTGTTTGTGGTATTCTGCGCCTTGGCGGCAAACCGATCTGTCGCTCAAGACGGCACTACAGCATATAGCTTTCTGAACATCACATCTTCCTCTAAAATATACGGTCTCGGCGGTGTCAACATTACCCTTGTCGATGACGAACTGTCGACCACTGACCAGAACCCAGCCCTGCTCGGTCCGGAAATGAGCGGACAGGCAGCTCTCAACTACATGCACTATGTCGGTGGCTCTAATTTTGCAGGACTACGCTACGCTCATTCTGCCGGCGAACGTGCGGCGTGGTCTGCGGCAATCCGCTACTTCGGCTACGGTTCGATGAAAGAAACTTTGCCCGACGGCTCGATTGTCGGAACATTTTCGCCTAAGGATGTTGCGTTCGGCGGTTCTTTCTCTCATGCCATAACTGACCGTCTGCGCGGCGGTATCGACTTAAAGATGCTTTACAGCAGTTATGCTGAATACTCTGCTTTCGCCATCTCTACCGACTTGGGCGTCAACTATTATGATGATGACCACGATTTGTCGCTATCGCTTGTCGCTGCAAATCTCGGCGGTCAGATAAAACGTTTTGACCAGGCTTATGACCGCTTGCCGTTTGATCTTCGCCTCGGATGGTCGCAGTCGTTCGGTTCCTTTCCCGTGCGTTTTTCCGTTACGGCATGGAATCTTACAAAATGGTCTCTTCCCTACGTTGAGACCGGCGACGGTTCGTCAGACAAAAATCCGGTAGTCAAGGATTCGTTCCAGTCCAATCTGTTCCGTCATCTTGTATTCGGAGCTGATTTGATTTCGAGCGAAAATTTCTATGTAGGTCTCGGCTATAACTATAAGACACGTACAGATATGGCTACATATTCACGCAATATCCTGTCAGGTTTTTCTCTTGGTGCCGGCTTGAGTGTCAAAAGTTTTAGAATTGGTATCGCCCTCGCCCAACCTCATACGGGGGCAACTACATTCATGTTCAATCTCAACTGCAACTTCAGCGAACTAATCCACTAACAAATTTAACTGCAATAATATAATGTCAGATAAAAAAATAATAATAGCCATCGACGGATATTCTTCATCCGGAAAAAGCACAATGGCACGTCGTCTTGCTGCAGAAATAGGATATCGATATATCGATTCCGGAGCAATGTACCGTGCTGTGACCTTGTATGCTCTCGAGCATGACATGATTGATGCTGAAGGCAACATTGACCTCGAAGCTCTACGAACCGCTCTTCCATCTATTTCCATTGACTTCCGTCCTATGCCCGACGGAACTCAGCACACTTTGCTCGACGGTCGTGACGTTGAGACAGAGATACGCCAGCTTCGGGTCTCCGACAACGTGTCTCCGATAGCCGCGGTTAAAGAGGTGCGCGCCGCTCTCACTGACATGCAGAGAACTCTCGGCAGAGATAAAGGAATCGTTATGGACGGACGCGACATAGGCACCACCGTTTTTCCCCAAGCCGAACTGAAGATATTTGTCAACGCATCAGCTGAGATGCGTGCGCGCCGTCGCTTTATTGAGATGAGTGATAAAGGCGAGCCGGTTAACTATGAAGAAGTGCTTGCCAACGTAGTCCGTCGTGACCATATCGATGAAACACGTGAGGAAAGTCCGCTGCGAAGAGCTGACGATGCAATCGACCTCGACAACAGCAATATGACCATAGACGAACAGAACGCTTGGCTTGACAAACAATATAAGCGCGTAATTAACGGAGAATAATTCTCATTTTGAGTGATGGCAATAATTGAAATCGACAAGGATTCTGGCTTCTGTTTCGGAGTCACTGCAGCAATCGGCAAAGCAGAGGAGCAACTGGCTGCTGACGGTTCGTTGTATTGTCTCGGTGACATCGTCCATAACAGCGATGAAGTCGAACGACTCCAGACCAAAGGTCTACGGACAATCACTCATGAACAACTCTCCAAACTGCACGACGTCAAAGTATTGCTCCGTGCTCATGGCGAACCACCTTCGACCTATGAGCTTGCACGACGCAACAACATACATATAATAGACGCGACATGTCCTGTTGTGCTTAAACTTCAGGAGCGCATCAAAAGCGCATGTCAGCGGACAGACCGACAGCCACAGATTGTAATCTACGGAAAACTCGGGCATGCCGAAGTCAATGGACTTGTAGGTCAGACGGGAGGGCGCGCAATAGTTGTAGAAGATATTTCAGGACTCGATAAGATAGATTTCTCCCGTGATATCGCCCTATACTCCCAGACAACAAAGTCACTCGAAGGATTTCGCACGATTATCGAAGAAATTAAGCGACGTAAGGCCCCAGAAGCCAATTTCGAATCATTCGACACCATATGCCGTCGAGTCAGCAATCGCGTCGAACACCTCAAAAAATTTGCAGCAGACCATGAAGTGGTGTTATTTGTCGCAGGCTCAAAAAGCAGTAACGGAAAGATACTTTTTAACCACTGTCATGATGTCAATCCTCGGACATATATGATTTCCAATGCCTCCCATCTCCAGCCGGAATGGCTTTCAGATGCAAAAACCATCGGCATATGCGGGGCAACATCAACACCACGCTGGCTGATGGAACAGGTTCGTGACCGCGTTGCTTCACTTATTGATGCAGAAACAGACAATGGATAAATTTATTGCCATTGATGTCGAGACCGCTAATTTTGAGCCGTCGAGTATCTGCGCCATTGGTGCTGTCAAGGTCGTAGACAATCTCATTGTCGATTCTCGCTATTCGTTGGTTCGTCCCGAACCGGACTGGTATGCAGCGAAATGTGTGCGTGTCCACGGCATAACCGATGATGATACCTTCGATGCGCCTTCGTTCGGTACTGTATGGAGCCAATGGACTCCTTGGCTTGAAGGCTTCACGTTCGTAGCTCATAATGCGGCTTTCGATGCAAAATGTATCCGTGAGGCATGCCGTCTTTACGGTCTCGAACCGCCGGAGCCTTTCAAATGTACGCTGACAGCCGCCCGCAAATCAATTCCTCGCGGAGTCTGCCCCTCAAAATCGCTTGACTCTCTGTGCGATTTTTTCGGGATAACACTTAAAAATCATCACTGCGCGCTCGACGACGCCCTCGCTTGTGCCCAACTTGGCATAATTTTATTGTAAATTGGCTAACGGGAAAGCAGTTATAGTATGGATTAAAAATTTATTTTACAATATGACAATCGGTTCAATGAATATTATTACGAGAGTATCGGCATTAATAACTGTCTTTGTTGTGACAATCGGTAGTATATCCTGCTCCCGTCGTCCCGCCCATTTCGCTCTGGTTGAAGATACAGCCAGACGCGATGTCGCTAAGGTCGTTGAGGCTAAGGAAGGCTCAATGGAGAGGGAACATGCTGTTCTCGCAATTCGTGTCAGAGAACACGCCTTGCGCTCTAACGGTCATGAAGCTGAAGCAGACTTATACTATACGACCGCTCATAATCTGCTTGTCGACACTTTTAATATAATACAAGAAAGAATGGCTGCCGAAGTGTCAAATTGACCACAAATTTCACCAATATCAATCCAAAAGCTACAAATAAACCCAAAATCCACCATAAACATCCACAATTAATGTTAAATAGCACCATTTTAGCATTAATACATTTGTATATATCATAAAGTATATCTACATTTGCATAGTGTTTTTCATGGTATAGATTTAAGGTTAACTGGATTGGTTTGTCGAGAGACAAATCAATTTTTTTATAGATATAAAATGATATATATTTCATATCTTTGCAATCATAAGCAAAATATGCAATTTATGTCACGTCTAATTCCAACTATCGCCCTTATGGCTATAACTGCAGCTTCATGCTCCAAACAGACAAAGCTCACCTACCCTGTGGCTCCGTCTGACGATACAGTAGACAATTATTTCGGTCACGAAGTCGCTGACCCATATCGACCGCTCGAAAACGACACGGCGGCTTCAACCCTCGCTTGGGTTGAAGCAGAAAATGCCGTAACCCAGGAATATCTTTCAAAGATACCTTATAGACAGGCTATACGCGACCGCATCGAACAGCTCAACAACTATCCGAAAATCGGTATGCCGTCAAAAGAAAACGACGGAAAGTATTACTTCTACAAAAACGACGGACTACAGAATCAACACGTGCTCTATCGTTCAGATACACCTGATGGCGATGGAGACGTATTCCTCGACCCCAATAAATTATCCGACGACGGGACTGTTGCTTTGACTGGGGTCTACCAATCTCACGATGGCAAATACACAGCATACACCATCTCCAGAAGCGGAAGTGACTGGACAGAGATTTATGTTATGGACACAGCCACCGGCGAATTACTTGAAGACCACATCGAATGGGCAAAATTCACCGGAGCGGCATGGCAAGGAGACGGGTTCTATTACAGTGCATACGAGAAACCCGCCGACGGCAAGGAATTTTCCAACGCCAATGAATTCCACAAAGTATATTATCACAAGCTCGGCACACCTCAGTCGGAAGATAAAGTCATCTACGAAAATCGTAACGAACCGCTCCATTTCCATAGTGTCGATATTACTAATGATGAATCCACCCTCATAATCATGGGCGGAGGTGCTGGCAATGGCAACTCTTTATTCGTAAAAGACCTGACAAATCCTAATTCTAAGTGGATTACTGTGGAGGAATCTCAGGACAACGATATCAGCGTCATTGACGCTCGCGAAGGAAAACTTTACATCTTCACCTCAGCCGACGCTCCCCGCTACAGGCTCGTAACAGCCGATATTAAAGCTCCGCAACGGGCAAACTGGAAAGAACTTGTTCCCGAAAACAAGGAAGCCGTTCTGGTAAATGCACGTTTCGCGGGAGATAAGTTAATTCTCACCTACGATAAAGACGCTTCCCACCATGCCTATGTCTATAACGCTGACGGTTCACCAGTCCGCGAAATAGCTCTTCCCGGCTATGGCACGCTCTCATTCTCGACCAATTCCAAAGACCCTGAAGTATTCTATTCATTTTCATCTTTCACATCTCCTGCCACCATCGTGGAATACAATGCGGAGACAGGCGAAAGCAAACCATTCCGCTCCACTGACCTCCAAGGTTTCAATCCTGAAGATTATGTTACTGAACAGGTATTCTATACTTCTGCTGACGGAACTGAAATTCCGATGTTCCTAACATATAAAAAAGGACTCAAACGCGACGGAAACAACCCTGTGTATCTTTATGGTTACGGAGGCTTTAACATCACTCTTAATCCCTCATTCTCGCCAAACAGACTTTTCTGGCTTGAAAACGGCGGTATCTACGCACAGACAAATCTCCGCGGTGGCGGTGAATATGGTGAAGAATGGCATCTTGCCGGAACGAAACAGCAGAAGCTCAATGTCTTCAATGACTTTATAGCCGCGGCTGAATACATGATTAAAGAAGGTTGGACCAATCCCGACCTTATCGCAATCGAAGGCGGAAGCAATGGTGGTCTGCTCGTGGGTGCTGTCACCAACATGCGTCCCGAACTCTTCAAAGTCGCTATTCCACGTGTCGGCGTTATGGATATGATGCGTTATCACCTGTTCACTATCGGCTGGAACTGGGCTCACGATTACGGCACATCGGCTGACTCGCCTGAAATGGCAGAATATCTGCTCGCATACTCTCCTCTTCACACAATTAAAAACGACGGCACCCCCTACCCGGCTATCATGATTACGACTGCCGACCACGACGACCGAGTCGTTCCGGCGCACTCTTTCAAATATGCCGCCACACTTCAGGCTGCCGATACCGGCGACCAACCTAAACTGATACGCATCGACAGCAAGGCAGGTCATGGAGCCGGAAAGCCGATTGCAAAAGTCATCGACGAATACACTGATATTTATTCGTTTATTTTCAATAATATGGGCTTACAACCCGCTAAGAAGTGAGACAAAGAATTCAACTAATATTCAGCGTCGTCCTTGTGACGACGCTTTTCACCTCTTGCTTTACCGGCATAGAGAGCACTCCCCGCATATCCTCAGGAGACGTTCGCAAACGCGATGCCGCCGTCTCAACCCCCGAACAGCTTTTTCTGAGCGATGTTCATCCTCAGCGTCCGTCCGAGTGGCAGTCCGGCAAGCGTTTTTATATCACTGACGACAAAGTCTCGATAATTTTTCAGTCTCAGAAAGCACTCATCGATTCTCTCACCGGGAAAGACCTTGTTTTCAGCCGGTTTGAAAATGTTCCTTCTGTAACAGGAACTGGTGCGACAGTATTGGTTTTCAACGTGAACGGTTATGACGGTGAAATGCGCTATCACATCAATTTTCCTATTGATGATATAATGTCGCGCGACCGCCTCGAAGTTCCCTTCTCTGTGGAGAGGTCGGTAATAGAGAAAGTAGACTCCGCAATGCGCGGCAATGACTACTATATATCGACTCCCAAATGGTTCGCTGCCGGTGACAATCATGCCGTCACAGGGCGACGCCATATCCCGGTTAAAATCACGCACGTAGAACCGGGAACCTATATCTATCCTCTCCGTGTGTTTTTTGTCCCGACAGGTACATCTGAAGAATACTGGATACCGATGACCATAGGTGACGACAAAGCATCAACACGTAATTTCAATACTGTTTTCAATTTTGATAATCCACGCAAACGCTACCCCCAGATTACCGACGAGACTTGGGAACTGATTATAAACAGCCGTGTTACAAACGGCATGACCCGCGACGAATGCCGTCTTGCACTGGGTGCGCCAAACAGTTACCGCACAATTCCCGTATATAATGCCGTGGTCGAACAATGGAGCTACGACGACGGTCTCTACCTTATTTTCGAAGATGGCATTTTAACCCGTTATCGCATCTGATGAAACTGACATTTCTTGGCACCGGAACTTCGACAGGCGTACCTCAGATACGCTGTAAATGTGAGGTATGCACCTCTGATGACCCACGCGAAAAGCGCTTGCGGGCTTCTGTGCTCGTCGAAGTCCGTCCCAACTGTAATCTATTGATTGACTGCGGTCCCGACTTCCGCGAACAAATGCTCCGTGAGGGTTCGCCCGATTTGACCGCATTGCTAATCACGCATTCCCATTACGACCACGTCGGAGGCATTGATGATATGCGTCCATACTGCTATCCTGACCCATTCCCCGTCTACTGTCAGGCGGATGTCGCCCGTGATTTACGTGAGCGAATACCCTACTGCTTCCGCGAGCATCTCTATCCTGGTGTGCCGACATTTGACATCCATATAATCGAGCCTGATAAGGATTTCACTGTTCAGGATGTCACGGTCACGCCGCTCCCCGTCATGCATGCCCGGCTTCCCATAGTCGGTTTCCGCATCGGCAATCTTGCATATATCACAGACTGCTCGGAAATGCCTGATGAGACTCTTGAAAAGATAAAGGACGTGGATACTCTTGTCATTAACGCCTTGCGTCTCAAACCTCATATGTCGCATATGAATCTCGAGCAAGCTCTCGATGTCATTAAAAAAGCGCAGCCAAGAGTCGCATATCTCACCCATTTAAGCCATGACATGGGGCTGATTGATGCCACGACACAACTCCTGCCTCCAAACCTCCACATAGCCACAGATGGTCTCTCTATAGAGATTCCCTAAGCATCTGTAAAACGATATAAACCCCTAACTCCATCAAAAGAGAGCTTTTACTACATCTCCTGAAAAAACATCAAAAAAAGATTTGAAAAAATTTGCTCAATACAAAAATTCCCTCTAAATTTGCACTCGCAAAACGGAAATAAGCAATAGCGATTGCATCATAAATCTTTCCGTCATACTAATTGCCTTGTGGTGTAATGGTAGCACGTCGGATTCTGGTTCCGCCTGTGAGGGTTCGAATCCTTCCAAGGCAACA
>CAMWNF010000032.1 GCA_947175535.1 uncultured Bacteroidales bacterium | reverse complement strand
ATCTGTATCATTATCGTCGCTGCCGACGACAGCGTCATGCCTCAGACCGTCGAAGCCATCAACCACGCATCTGCCGCAGGTGTGCCCATCGTATTCGCAATCAACAAGATTGACAAACCCCACGCTAATCCTGACAAAATCAAGGAAGAACTTGCGGCGATGAACTACCTCGTCGAAGAGTGGGGCGGCAAATATCAGTCTCAGGATATCTCAGCCAAGAAGGGTATCGGTGTTGAAGAACTCATGGAGAAGGTACTTCTCGAAGCCGAAATGCTCGAACTCAAGGCCAATCCCAACCGCAATGCCACGGGTGCTATCATCGAGTCGACCCTCGACAAGGGTCGCGGCTATGTGGCAAATGTCCTTGTGCAGAACGGTACACTGAAAGTCGGAGACATCGTGCTTGCCGGCAATCATTTCGGTAAGGTGAAAGCGATGTTCAACGAACGCGACCAGCGTATCAAGGAGGCAGGTCCCGCCACTCCGGCGCTTATCCTCGGTCTTAACGGTGCACCTACCGCAGGCGACACATTCAACGTCCTCGACTCAGAACAGGAAGCCCGCGAAATCGCCAACAAGCGTCTTCAGCTTCAGCGCGAACAGGGTCTCCGCACGACCAAGATACTCACCCTCGAAGATATCGGCCGCCGTCGTGCAATCGGTAACTTCCAGGAGCTCAATATTATCGTCAAAGGCGACGTCGACGGTTCAATTGAAGCCCTCTCTGACTCGCTCATCAAGCTGTCGACCGATGAAATCCAGGTCAATGTGCTTCACAAGGCTGTCGGCGAGATTTCGGAAAGCGATGTAACACTTGCCGCCGCATCCGACGCCGTCATCATCGGTTTCCAGGTGCGTCCGTCAATGGCAGCGCGTCGCGCAGCAGAACGCGAAGGCGTCCAGATACGTCTTTACTCGGTCATCTATCAGGCTATCGAGGAGGTCAAGGACGCTATGGCGGGTATGCTCGCGCCTGAAATCAAGGAAGAAATCACCGGTACGGCAGAAGTCATGGAGACCTTCCATATCTCGAAGGTCGGCACTATCGCCGGTGCTATCGTGCGCGAAGGTAAAATCAAGCGCGGCAACAAAGTGCGTCTTATCCGCGACGGTATTGTCCGCTATACAGGCGACCTCGGTTCGCTCAAACGCTTCAAGGACGATGTCAAGGAAGTCACCTCGGGTTATGACTGCGGTCTGTCGATTGCAGGTTACAACGACCTGAAGGTCGGCGATATCGTCGAAGGCTTCGAGGAAGTCGAAGTTAACCGCACGCTCTGATGGCGAAAATACATATCAACATCGGTTCAAATACAGGCGACCGCGCAGCTCAGATAGAGCGTGCGGTCGCCGCGCTTTGCGAGCGGCTCGACCCGAGCTGCCGCGCTGAAATCCGTCTTGCCCCTATCGAAGAGTCCGAGCCTTGGGGATTCGAATCGGCTAACAAATTTCTGAATCTCGGGCTGATGGTCGATATGCCGGGTGACGTTGAGCCTTTTGCCGTCCTCGATGTCTTGCAAACTGTTGAAAACGATATCTCCGACGCTCCTCACAGAAACGCCGACGGCAGCTATGCGGACCGTCCGATTGATATTGACCTGATTGCCATCGATGACCGCGTCATCGACACTCCGCATCTGCAACTGCCCCATCCGCGCATGCATTTGCGCGACTTCATCCTGCGTCCGGTTGCTGCACTCGACCCGAGCTGGCGTCATCCGCTGACCGGTATGACTACCGGGCAGATGCTGTCCGAACTCTGACTGCCGTGATTGCAAATTGCAAGAACAGGGGCGGATTGGAGTTTGTTTTGACGCGTTTCTTATGTTAATTTTGAGAATAATGTCGGTTTTTGCTCTAAAAAACGTCGTAAACCCATTTTTGTCATGATTTTTTTATAACTTTATCGACTGAAATTCGAAAAGTGAAATTATAATACACCAATCATTTATTAAAAATAGAAAAAGAATGAAGAAATTCTACTCAACAGCTATTGCAGTCCTCTGTGCACTCGGCGCATCTGCGGCAATTAACGCGAGTCAGCCGCGTATCGCTGATTTCAGCGGACTGCGTCATAATATAACTGAGAAGTTAAACAACATCGAAGCGGTTGCCGACAGACAGTCATTTGATTATATCGAGCTTAAAAAAATATCATCAAGAGCTGAAGATGAGGCACCTCAGTCGATAGCAGGAAAATATTACATTAATATCGGTGATATATTTTTTGACACCAGTGTCGGTGATGTTTTAGAGGTTGCTACCATTCAGCAGGATGGAAATAAAATTACCATAACGTGTGATTTTCTTCCTACACCGATTGGAGGAGTTTACGACGCGGCAACAGGTACTATATCATTTTCCAAAATTAAACTCGGAAAGATTGAAATCCCGGTCAGTGAAACCGAAAAGAAGGAATACTATCTTCAGATAGAGCCTTTCACAGGTGTACAGCAAGATGGACCTGTCACCGAAAATTTCACTGTGAAATATGATGCAAAGTATAACCTCATACAATTCCCTGCTTTCCATGGCTTCTGCTGGAATTTATATACAGATTCAGGATATGGCATATTCGATGGCTATCTTGATGTATTGCTGGTATATGATATCGAAGCTTACGGTAACTGGACCTACCTGGGAGCGGGTCTGTTCTCGGACAACAATATGGCAGCCGCTTTCCTCAAGGAGCCGATACCCCCTTACTATGTCGATGTCTATAAGAGCAACGTCTTCCCTGATTATTTCAAAGTGATGGATCCCTGGAAGGGTGTTTATGAAGGTTTAGGATTCAAAGGTTCAAGTCCATCGATTTATCTTGATGCCGAAGATCATGATAATGTTATGCTTGATGCCGTTACAACCGGTATCTCTTTTAAGAGCGATGGTGAATTTGTAGTTTTCAACCAAGGTTGGTATAATGAGTATATATTGAAAGACCCGTCAGCTACTGAAGCCTTTACAACCCTTACGAAAGAAAACGATATGCTGGTATTTACTTTCGAACCCTTGAGCCTTATGTTGATGGGCTTGGATTCCAATAAGTTCTATTACGCAGGCGATGAAAACAACGAAAGCACATTGGTCGTGGCTGCCGGGAGCGATGAAAATTCGGGAGTCAGCGATGTCGCAGTTGACGCAAATGCCCCTGTCGAATACTTCAATCTTCAGGGCGTACGCATAGATAAGCCCGCCGCCGGTCAGATAGTAATCAAACGTCAGGGCGCAAAGGTTACAAAGACTATCGTCCGTTAAAGTAACAATAACTCATTAACAGCATTCCCCTGCCGGCATATTGCCGCGCAGGGGAATTGTTTTTTTGATTGTTGCCATCAGAAATGGAATGTTCCAAATTGTAAGGGTTTGCTAAAAATGTTTTCGGTTTTGATGCTGTTTTTGGCTTAATTTCGAGAAAATGACGGTTTTTAATGGAATAATTCAGTAAAAGCGTTTGATTGTTATGAATTTTTTATACCTTTGTCGGACGGAATTCAGTGAGATTTTACCGATAAGGTTTACCAATTCAGTAGAAATTATATCAACAGACGGTATTTTTTTATATTGAAAGACGGTTTTTATCAAAAGATTCTAAGTTGAAAATTTTATATTCCAATTGTTTATTAAATCAGAAAAAGAATGAAGAAATTCTACTCAACAGCTATTGCAGCCCTCTGCGCACTCGGAGTATCTGCAAACCTCAACGTCAGTCAGCTGCGTACTGATTTGGGTGATTTTAAGAGCATGTCTAAGGCAGAAAATGTAACTGCCGCTGCCCCGATGAAAAATATCGCATTAAAGAAAATCGCCTCAAGGGCAGATGGTGACGCAACAGTCGCTCCGTCGATATCAGGAGAATATCTTATCTATATTGGTGACTATTATGTATCTGCCGGTTTAGGAAATTTCGAACTGAGAGCTTTAGTTCAGGAAGTCGGTAATAAAATCATTATTTCATGCCAATATTTTGTTGCAGACGTAGAAGCGAAATACGACCCGGCTACAGGAAAAATTACATTTACTAAGGAAAAATTAGGCGAATACAAACTTGTTGACGAATCCACGGTGTACGTGCGTTTTGAACCATTTATGTGGGATGCGACAGCCAGAAAACCTGTAAGCACAGATTTTGAAGTGGTTTATGATGCAGAAAAAGGCTTGATTGAATTCCCTGAAGACCATGGTTTCAGTTGGGCTGCTTATGGTGACTCACGCTATGGTATGCCTAAAGGATATCTGCGAATTTTTGATGTGTTTGAATTTGAAGATGCAACACATTGGAATTATCTTGGTAACGGGATATTCAAAGATAATGCGGTTGGCCCGGCATTAACAGGAGAAGAAATTCCTCCGTATGATGTTGCAGTTTTCCAGAGCACAATTTCTCCGGATTTTTATATGGTTACCGACCCTTGGTTCGGCACTTATGAAGCGTTAGGCGTGAATATGTTCAGCCCGACAATTTATCTTGAAGCAACGGATAAAGACAATGTGCTCCTTGTATTAGAGTCTACAGGAGTTACATATCAAAATGATGACTCGCAAGGGGTTTATCTTGTGACAAACGATGGTTTCCTCTGTGAGGTTCTGTTAGAGGGGGCTGAAACCCCTCAAGCTTATACAACCTTGAAGGTTGAAGGTAACAAAAAAACATTTACCTTTAATCCCCAGAGTCTTTTTTTGGTGGAATCGGCAACCGGCAATGCTTATCCTGTAGGTAGAAAGGCAAGTACTTTAGTTATCGGTGATGACTCTCAGGGCACAGGTGTCAATGATATCACAGTTGACGAAAATGCTCCTGTCGAATACTTCAATCTCCAGGGCGTACGCATTGACAATCCTGCAGCAGGTCAGGTAGTAATCAAACGTCAGGGTTCTAAGGTTACAAAGACTTTAGTTCGTTAATACATCAATAGCGTAATAACAAAAGAGACCCGCGGCTATATAGTCGCGGGTCTTGTTTTTTCATGATTTTGATGCGCGTCAGAATAATTCAGAAACGACGTCGAGCGAATGGAGAGGCGTGATTTTACAAAAATGAAGGTCGTAGTAACGCAGGAGCCCTTCAAGCATCGCGCGACGGGTGTCACGGGTCATTCGCAGACGCTCGATATTTTCACGGTTAAGACGGCTCAGCATCCTGATGGCTTTTGCCTCATCGCCGCCAAACGATGTCCCCGCCGTCGACAATGACATACGCCAGCGTGCTGCTTCTATATCGAACAAGGCGTGCGGTCGCCAGTCTGACATGTCAGGCTCGATGCCGAGCGGCACAGTCAGGCGATAGAGTGTCCACAACGCGAAGTTTGCGACTCCACGCGGGTTCGTTCTGTTAAGGGCGTCAACGGTGTCGAATATCATCAGCGACAAGGCGTCGTCGTGCTGCGAGTTGCGCAGCAGTTTTTCGAATACTTCAGCCAGAAAAAGAGCCATAGCGAGTTTTGCAGGGTCGCTAATCATAGCCATTCCGACGTGCATGGGCTTTAGGTCGCGGATAAACATAACGTCCCGATCGCCGCGGATGTCGCAGACGCCTTCGAACGCTGCGAGAGGCATGGTCAGTGCGCGTCGTCGACCTGCTTCACGTCCTTTACCCGCCGGCATAGCAAACGACACATATCCTCGCTCGGCGCTCCACGCCGAAAGTATCGAGCGTGAATCGCTGTATTTTATTGTGCGGAGGGCTATGCAGTGAAGGGTCTCAAACATAAGGCAGAAACGGAAGAAAAAGCAAAAACATGTCTCTCTTGAGGATAAAATTACTAAAAAAATCTTAAAACAACGGTTATTTCCGGTAAAACTTTGCCCGAATCGAAAAAAGTGTCTATATTTGCACTCGCTTTTAGCGGCGATGGCCCATTCGTCTATCGGCTAGGACGCAAGATTTTCATTCTTGAAAGAGGAGTTCGATTCTCCTATGGGCTACTAAATAAAAAATTAGATAAAAGAAAACGAACTAAAAATGGCAAATCATAAGTCATCAATCAAAAGAATCCGTCAGACAGAGTCTCGCCGTCTTCGCAACCGTTACTACGCTAAAACAGCTCGTAACGCTGTCCGCAATCTGCGCAAGATGACCGACAAGGCTGAAGCTGAAGCTAAGTTCCGCGTTGTAGGTGCGATGCTTGACCGTCTCGCTGCAAAGAAAGCAATCTCAAAGAACAAAGCTGCTAACCTCAAAAGCAAGCTTGCTCATCACATTGCTAAATTAGCAGCCTAAGCGACGGACGCTGATTAAGCGCTACGGCCCATTCGTCTATCGGCTAGGACGCAAGATTTTCATTCTTGAAAGAGGAGTTCGATTCTCCTATGGGCTACCAAAAAAGGTCTCGATTTTGAAATCGAGACCTTTCTTTGTTATTACGAAGCTTCTCGTTACTGTTAGGAGCGGTCACCTGAGTTCATTCGATGGCTCATAATCTCATCACTGTTTACCTTTGCCCATTCTATAAGACTTTCCAAATATGGAACAAGAGTTTGACCTATAGCACTAAGGGAATATTCCACTGTTGGAGGTACTGTCTTATAGGAATGTCTTTTCACCAATCCGTCAGTAACAAGGGTGTTTAATGTCGCGCTCAGCATTCGGGCTGATATATCTGGCATTTTCTTGCGTAATTCATTGAATCGCGTCTTTGGTTCAAGTGTAAGGTTATAAATAACAAGTAATCCCCATTTCTCTGAGAATCGTGCAAGTATGTTGCGAATAGGACATTGGGGATCAAATGCGTCGACAAGTGATGATCTTTTCATTTTTTGAAAAATTTTTTATCTTGAAACGGTTTGAATTTTAGTAAAAGTAACATTGATGATACTGACTTTCAGCAAAATCAATGAGAACCATATCTCGAAAATTCTTGTTATATTTGCAAAGGTAACAAAAAGTAACTAATTGTAAAAAATAAAAGATTATGAAAGATGTAGTTCTTTTGGGTGCAACCGGCTATGTTGGCCGTGCAATCCTTAACGAGGCTCTCGATAGAGGCGAGAAAGTAACGGCAATAGTGCGTAACGCTGACAAGCTGAAAGATGTAACTAACCCCAACCTCACAATTGTTGAAGGAGATATAACCAATCCTGAGGTAATTGTAAAATATGCCAAAGGAAAGGATGCAATCATCAGCGCATACAATCCCGGATGGAATAATCCACGTCAATATGAAGAGACATTGGAAAACTATCCGAAAATACTCGAAGGAGCCAAGCTGTCAGGTGTGCCTCGTCTTCTAATCGTCGGTGGAGCAGGTACTTTGTTCGTAAAACCGGGTTTGCGTTTGGTTGACACAGGGACACTTCCTGAGGCATGGATGCCCGGAGTAAAGTCATTGGGAGAGTTCTACCTCAATACTCTGACAAAGGAGAACAATATCGACTGGATATTCCTTTCTCCGGCGGCAAATCTTGGCAATCTCCAATATGGTAAGCGCACAGGCAAGTATCGCACAGGCAAAGATGACCTGATTGTTGATGAAAAAGGCGACAGCTTTATCTCGGTGGAGGACTATGCAATGGCGATGATTGATGAACTTGAAAATCCGAAGCACCATAAGGAGCGTTTCACAGTAGCTTATTGAATTATGGAGAAAGCTTTTGATTTCTTGAAAGAAAATAAAGACGTTGCATTTGGGACGGTTGATAACGGTCGCCCCAATCTGCGCGTATTTCAAGTTATGCTCATTAAAGGTCATACACTGTATTTTGCAACATCTCCCAGAAAGGAGGTTTATCGTCAGCTTACTGAAAATCCTGCAGTTGAAATTCTCGGGATGAAAGGAAATATTTCTGTAAGAATGAGTGGTGATGTATGTTTTGATGTTTCTGTCGCGATTCAAAAAGAAATATATGACAACAATTCTATTCTTTCAGACTTGTATCCCAGCTATGACGCGATGGTTTATTGCCGTCTTGATGTCAAGAGTATTGATTACTACGATCTCACTCCCCGACCACCTCGTCTTGAACATTACGATTTATGAAAAGAGAACAACGACTCGATATCCTTATCAACGGACTTAAAAACGAGAACTCCGAATATACACACCTTTCTGTTCCCGTAGATGTAAAGAAAAAGCAAGAGCTTCTTCGGGCACTTATGAATGTTCGTCCACCAAAACCGATAAATCCGGATTGGCTTATATTGCAGGATGAGGAATTACAGGAACAATTATCCGCAAAAGGGGTAATTGACATAAACTCCCTGCAAAGAAACGGAAGATTTGTATTGTGGCAGGGTGATATTACACGGCTTAACGCTGATGCCATTGTGAATGCAGCCAACTCACAGATGTTGGGTTGTTTTGCTCCTCTTCATGGATGTATAGATAATGCTATACATTCTGCCGCCGGAGTGCAATTAAGGTTAGCCTGTGATCAAATCATGCGAACTAAGGGTACTCCCGAACCAACCGGAGAAGCTGAAATTACCCCTGCTTTTAACCTACCCTCAAAATATGTGATTCATACAGTCGGTCCGATTGTCTATACTAAGAGACCAACGGAAAAAGACAGGCTTTTGTTAGAGGCATGCTATCGAAATTGCCTTGAGTGTGCTGAGTCAAAATGCCTTTCTTCCATAGCTTTCTGTTGTATATCTACCGGAGAGTTCCATTACCCGAACAAAGATGCCGCTGTTGTTGCGTTAGATACGGTAAATCGGTATTTTGAGAGGCATCCGACATCGACAATAAAGACAGTTGTGTTCAATGTTTTCAAGGAGATAGATTACAATATTTACAAACAGTTGCTGAGTTATGAGGGAAAAGCCTTTGAATGAAAGGATAGACAATGCCATAGATAAAATAAAGACCGCTGATGCTATTCTTATCGGTGCGGGTGCAGGGCTATCGTCTGCCGCCGGAATTGATTATTCCGGACCTGAGTTCCGCAATGAGTTTGCCGACTATATTCAGAAATATAGTTTCAGAGACTTGTATTCATCCGGTTTTTATGATTTCCCGACAGAGGAGGAGCGTTGGACCCGTTGGGCCCGTCATATTCGTTTTACCCTATTGAGTCGGGACGCTATGCCACTCTATAAAAGCCTTTTGCAATTAGTTGACGGGAAAGATTTTTTCGTGATTACTACAAATGTAGATGAACAGTTCAGAAAAGCAGGATTCCCAATTGACCGTCTTTTTGAAGTTCAAGGTGATTATGGCAAAATGCAGTGTTCTGTAGCCTGTCACGACAAGACTTATGATGATACTGAAGTAGTCAATGCTATCAACGCACATGCTCATGATATGACGGTTGATAGTCGTTATGTTCCGGTATGTCCTGTGTGTGGAAAGTCAATGGATGTCAATCTAAGAGTAAATCAATATTTTGTAGAGGACGAGAATTGGCATAAAGCTGCAAATCTGTACGAAAAATTTATTACTTCTCATATTAATTCCCGACTGGTATTGCTTGAAATAGGCGTAGGCATGAATACCCCTTCGATTATTCGTTATCCTTTTGAGCAGATAACCTATAGCGATAAAAAAGCAACTCTAATCCGAATGAATGATAGCTGGTCTCTTGGTGTGAAGGAGAATGCCGACCGAACTATTTCATTTGCTGAAGATATAAGCCAGATAATACCTAAAATGGTGGATGGATTAACGAACCAACACTTTACTTAATATATTTTGCAAGTATTTCGGTGATATTTTCGCCGCGAAGGGTGCCTCCTCTTTCAAGGATGGTACCATCGGGACCGAAAAGTATCAGCAAAGGAATGCCGTCAAAACCGTAAGTTGTCATTATTTCCTTGCCGCCGTTAACCCATACATTCCAGGGCATATCCATTTTTGCAGCGGCTTTCAGAGAGTCTTCAGGGTCGTCACTTACAGCCACGCTGATGATTTTGAGATTCTTTCCCGCAAATTTGTCGTATGCTTTTTTAATATATGGCATTTCATTGCGGCAGGGCATACACCACGACGCCCAGAAATCGAGCAGCACATAGTCACCTTTACCGACAACATCGCCAAGACGATGAGTGACACCCTTATATGACACTTCAAAATCAGCAAATTTGTTGCCGGGCTGCGTTGAGTTCACTCCGTTCAACTTTGCAAAGGCCGCCTGTATCTTGTTATAGGACTTCAGTTTTGGATTAAGCTCAAACAGATAGTCAATCATTGACGAATCCAGCATTTGAGTTAAATCCGATAATAACAGATAATAAGCTAAAGGATTATCAATATTGTTACGAAGCGTGTTGTAAATCTCAACTTTGGAAGCTGAAAGAAATAAATCACCGTTTCCTAAAGTCTTGTGAAGCTCTCCAAGTCGATTGCCGATTGCGACAATCGAATCGTTCAGACCGCCTTTAGACGAGAAATTATGACGGATGCCTCCGGTGATTTTTTCTGAGACTACGCTGACCGTTATATCCGAATCATCAAGAATAAAAGCAGTTGACATGCCTTTATCGCCTTTGAGGCACACTACGCCGGGTGCAATGCGGGAATTATCGAAAATCGCTGTGTTACCGGTTACGACAGCGGAGTCAAGAAGCACTCCGCTGTCATAATCGTATAAAAATATTTTGTCGTGGACAATCGGTCCGCTGAAATTAACGACAGTATTACGCGCATTAACCGTAACTGACAATGCAGCAACTGCCAAGAGTGATATCAGCGTTTTCATGGCTTAAACAATATTTTGAATGGCTTATTCCGCGAGGCAGGCATCGAGAGCCGCTGTAATGGCTTCGCGGTCGAGATGCTGACCGATGAAGACAAGTTTTATCATACGGTCACCGTATTTCTCGTCCCAGTCACGCATCAGACCCGGTTCGCGCTGCATAAGCGCGATGAGTTCCTCTTCGGGGGCGGTAGCATACCAGAAGCCTGACTCGGTAAGCTTTTTCTGACGCCCTGCCTGTTCGAAAAGGAACGACATGTCGGGGTTATGCTTGAAATAAACAATACCTTTCGACCGGATGATGTTAGAGGGCCATTGCTGCGCGAGGAAGCGGTCGAACTTATGGAGGTCGAACGCCGGACGGCGATAGTAGACAAAGGTCTGTATGCCGTATTCCTCAGCTTCACCTTCGCCGTGATGATGGTGATGGTGGTGACAGGGGCAGTGAGGATCGTCGCAGTGTTCGTCATCATCGTGGTCGTGGTGGTGATGATCATGCTCGTGTTCATGATGGTGGTGCTCATGTTCGTCATCGTCGTGATGGTGATGATGGTGGTGAGCTTCTTCTTCCTCTTCTTCCGACACCGCACGCTCGATTTCATGAACCCATGCGGCTGATGTGGCAACCTTTTCAAAGTCGAACAGCTGAGTGTCGATGATGTCTTCAAGGGCAACGTCTGCATAGTCACATTCGATTATACGCGCTTTAGGCTGGATGGCGCGGATGATGGCACGGATATGTCCTGCCTCTTCCGGAGTAACCTCTGAAATCTTGTTGAGGAGTATGATGTTGCAGAATTCAATCTGCTCGATAATCAGATTTTCGATATCGTCCTCGCTGCGGTCCGGTTTGGAGAGACTGTCGCCGCAACCGAATTCGTCGCGCATACGCAGGGCGTCCACGACGGTGACGATACAGTCAAGACGGGGAATACCGCGCGCCGTGTACTGGTCGTCCATCAGTCGCATCGACGAAATAGTCTGAGCAATCGGAGCAGGCTCGCAGATGCCGCTTGCCTCGATGACGATATAATCGAATTTTCCTGACGAAATAAGGTCGCTGAGCTGCTTGACAAGGTCCATCTGCAGGGTGCAGCATATACAGCCGTTCTGAAGGGCTACAAGGTCGTCAGACGATTGTTCCTGCCCGACAACGCCGCCTTTTTGAATAAGAGATGCATCGATGTTGACCTCGCCGATGTCGTTGACGATAACGGCGAAGCGGATGCCTTTGCGGTTAGTGAGGATATGGTTGAGAAGGGTTGTCTTGCCGCTGCCGAGATAGCCGGTCAGCAGAAGAACGGGAGTTTCTTTTTTTGATTTCATATTTTATGGAGAGTTAGAAAGTTACAACAATGTCAGACACGACGGGGAGATGGTCGGAAGCAGTGTTTTTAGCCGGTTCGGGAACGATGCAAGCTTTAAGCTCGAAGTCCTTGGGCGGATATGCGAAGATGAAGTCGAGTTTGTCCTGCGGCACGTCGGCGGGCCAGGTCTTGCGGTCGTTGGTCAGGTCTTTCATCTTGGCTTTGATGGTCTCGATGTAAATCTGACCGTTTGTGGCGTTGAAATCGCCGGCAAGGATGGCGGGATAGGGGGATTCCATCATTTTTTCCGTCACGAACTGAGCTTGCTTCTTGCGTGTGCCGTGATGACGGTAGTCGAAATGGGTCGAGGCGAATACGAGTTTCTGACCGGGCATCTCGAATGTTCCCATAAGAAGGACACGGGGTTCTTCATTACCGGGATTGGGAAGCTCGAATTTCTCGATTTTTTCAGCCGGATAGCGAGACAGTATGCCGATGCCGTAGTAGCCGCCGGCAAAGTCAATTGCACGTCCGTAGTAGCCGAACATTCCGGTGCGCTGGGCGAGTTCTGATACATAGTTGAGACCGCGGTTGGTCTTGGCTGCCGTGCGGTTGGCGTTGGCATCGACTTCCTGAATAGCGACGAAGTCGGGATTGTAAGCTTTAATTTCAGATGCTATGCGGTCCATGACGGCGAGTTCGCCGAAGCGGAGATTATAAGTCATAATTCTGAGGTTGCGGGGCGCGCAAGATTTCTCGACAAGCTCCATGGCGAGCTCGGGAGCGTCTGTAGTGATATAATCGGCTCCGTGGTCGATACAGTACTGTATGTCGGCGGCTGAGTTGACAGTCCAGATATTGATGGTCTTGCCGAGGTCGCGAAGTTCCTTAAACCAATGGGGGTTAGTGCGGAATACGCTGATATGGTAATCGGCTCCGTCACCACCGATGCGGTCGAGCATGGCAGGTTCGGTTGCAGAGAGAAATTGCACCGGACGTCCGCTCATGGCAACGAGGTTGTCAAACGAGTTGCGGGAGAAGGTGATGTATGAAGTGCGGTCGGTAAGACCTTTTTCTGCAATCATGTCGATGACCATCGGCACAGCGATGTCTTCGCGCTGAGGGTCGGAATGAGTCTTCATTTCAACGACGAGGTCGGGTTTCAGACCTTTCGCAACCTCAAGATAACTGTCGAGAGTCGGCAGAGGTTCGCCGTTGTCAAGACGCAGCTGCGACAGGGTCTCTGATGTCGATTTTTCGATGTTTACGCCTTTGAAATCGGGGTCGTGGTTGACATAAAGCACGCTGTCGGCTGACAGCCATACGTCAAGTTCAACTGCGTCAGCACCTATGGAGTCGGCTTTGATGAGTCCGCGGATGGAGTTCTGTGCCGACCCGGGGGCATTCCAGTAACCGCGGTGTGCGACGACCTGCGGACGGCCGGCTGAAGCAGAGAGTGCGCCGGCTGCGAAAAAAACTAAAGCGATAGATTTTAAGTTCATGATATTCAGTTACGTAATTAATTGTCTTACAATGATGAATTTATGGTATCTAATCAATACAAAATTAATCAAATTTATCTCCAACGGCAATACCGGTAAATGTAAAATTGACTAAAGTTAATTAAGAGATAAGTTCATCGAAAACATTTCTTATCCTGATTCCATCTATGTCGGGCATGCTTTCTCCGGTGTATATCACTGCTTTTTCGCCGGTTAGCTCAGGAAATGCTTTATCGAACGACTTCAGCCCGTGCAAGAACGACGGATGGAATGTGGAGCTTGATTTTATTTCAATGCAACGGTATGTGCTTCCGGTTTTGACCAACAAGTCCACTTCATTGCCGTTTGAATCTCGGAAAAAATATATTTGCGGACTTTTACCTTCGTTCAGACGGTTTTTCAGTATGTTGGTTATAACTAAATTTTCAAAGAGATGACCGCGCATTTTATCGCGGTTAACAATCTGCGGCGAATCTATGTCAAGGAGATAAGATGCAAGTCCACAATCTGTAAAATATATTTTTGGACTTTTGGTCAGGCGTTTACGAGTATTTGTAAAAAACGGAGGCAATAGATAAATCAGATAAGAGGCTCGTAATACGGATACCCACGAGTTGATTGTGTTTACGGATACGCCAATTTCATTTGAAAGCTCCGAAGCGTTGAATATGCTGCCGATGCGAGCTGCACAAAGCCTGATAAACCGCTGAAAGGCATCAAGGTCTCTGACCCCGAGTAAGGTCCTGACGTCTCTTTCGAGATATGTCTTTGTGTAGTTAGGGTAGAGCAGGGCGGGAGTGTTGCGATTACTCCATATCGCCGGATAGAATCCTTTGTATATTATTTCATCGACTGATACTCCTTTCAATTCATCGGAAATCTCTTTCATAGAAAGGGGTAGCAGCTCAAATACGGCACTTCTGCCGGCAAGCGACTGAGTGATTTCCTTAATAAGGTCGAACTGAGAACTCCCCGTAAGATAGTATCTTCGATTAGGTTCTAAATCGACTATCTCCTGAAGGTAAGACAATAATTCCGGAACATTCTGTACTTCATCGATTATAACTCCCTCAGAGTATGCCAGAAGTAAGGCTCTCGGGTCGGACTTCGCCATGAGCCGCGTATCCGGATTCTCAAAACTTAGATATGGTATGTCGGGATAAATATGCCGCAGCAATGTAGATTTTCCAGACTGTCTCGGTCCAGTAACTGTAATAACAGAAAAGTAACGGGCGGCTTCTATAATAGATGCCGTCATTTCGCGTGAAATGTATTTAGTGTTTAGCTCCATTTTATGCAAATTTTCAGTTGTACTGCAAATTTACATAAAAATAACGAATGGGCAATTAGAAATTATGCAAATTTGCAATTCTACTGCAAATTTGCATAAAATTATTCGTTTTGATTAGTTGTCAGGCGGTTGGTTCGGAGATTTCGGAGCGGTAGCGGTAGTTGTTGCGCAGTGTTTCAAAAGCCGAGGGGTCGTTTTTCAGTGCGATGGTGTCGGCGAGAGGGTTGTAACTTTCGACGACGTCGAGCGGTCTGACAATGCGCGCTATGCCTTTGGGTGTCGCTGCCGAAGTGTTGACGCGGGGCAGATAGAAGAATGTCGTAATGGCATCGAGTATCATCTGCGTGGCGCGGACTTTTCCGTCGTGAGAATATCCAGCGACATGGGGTGTGGCGATGGCAGCCCGCTCAAGTAATTCGCGCGAGATGTCCGGTTCGTTTTCCCAACAGTCGATAACAGCCTCGCTGACAAGACCGTTATCCAGGGCTTCGACAAGTGCAGGAGTGTCTACAATCGCTCCGCGGGCACTGTTGATTATAATTGGAGAGCGTCGCAAGCTTGCGAAGAAATCGGCATTGGCTATATGATAAGTCGCGTCTTCGCCTTCGCGGGTAAGAGGGGTATGGAAAGTTATGATATCAGCTTTTTCAGCTATTTCACCGAGTGTCGACCACGCTTCGCCTCCCTCGGCGCGCTGCCTCGGCGGGTCGCAGATTAGCACTTTCATGCCGAGTCCGCGCGTCCATCGCTCGACTATCGAACCGACGTGACCAACACCGACAATACCAATTGTGTATTGCTCAATCGGGCGGTTGGCGAGCTGCATTATCGAAGCAAACACATATTGGGCAACAGCCGGTGCGTTGCATCCGGGTGCGTTGATGACTGTTATGCCATGAGCATCACACCATTCTGTATCGATATGGTCTGTGCCGATTGTTGCCGTGCCGATAAAGCGGCATCGTGATTTTGCGAGAAGTGCTTCGTCGCAGTGTGTCCTGGTTCTCACTATGAGGGCGTCTGCGTTTTTGACTGTGGCAGGAGTAAATTCTTCTGCCGCGAGATAGCTGACGTTGGCATAGGGTTCGAGTAGACCCGCGATGAAGGGCACGTTACGCTCGACCACGAAGTTCAGGCGAAAATTATCCATATATAAATAGCGTAGTAGATTGCTGTTATCGTACTTATAACAATCCAAGCCTTGGGACTGTTGCGTATCACGAACATGTGACCGAGGAAAAACGCCGTGCAGCAGTTAAGCAGAGCGAGATAGCAGATGAAATTCGTGAAGTCGGCAATCATGGCGAGAACCGTGACGCAGGTGACTATTGTCAGCAGACCGTTGCATGCACGCATGCGAGCGTTGTAGGTTATCAGTTTCAGCAGGCTCAGCATGTAGGACGTGATGGCAAGAACAACCGTCAGTCCGGCAGTTATTGCAGCTATGAGTGTGTCAAGAAGGTCGGGCGAGTCGAACAGACTGGTGAATTCGGGCATGTGGAAGTCAGACGGAGAGACAATCCCGGCTCCGAAGAGTATCCACCATGGCGTGATTATGCCGAGGAGCGCGGCGAGAACTGTGCGGAATGTGAATATTTTCATCTGCGCGCACGCCAGCAGAAAGACCGGAATATAAATCACAAAGGCATATTGAACCGTGAGGGCACTTGACAGCATGAAGAACACCAGAAACACCCTACGGCGGGCTGACGGCAGAGTGTAGGCACTGAACATAAGTGTCATCGACGCGAGTATGACCAGGGCGAGTAACGTTGCGGAGCATAGACGGACCGTGAGGTCAGGTGTGGCTGTCTCCAGCACGACAAAGAACGACGCGTAGATAAGCGTGATGGTTCGCGGTATGTTGTAGGCTTTGTTAATGAAAATCATCAGCCCTGCAATCGCCCCAATGACCGCAAGATTGACCCACATAGAAATGTCGGCATCGGGAATCCAAAGGGCAGGCGAGGGGAAAACCGTGCCCTTGTTGCCGGGAATCATTTCTGCCACGCCCGACACAAGCGCGTAGTAAGCCGACGCCACCATGATTGACAATGCCACGGTGAGTGCCCAACGTGAGTGTAGGGCTTTGGTGATGTCGGCAGCCTTCAAGTCTTTTAGAGTATTATTTCATTAAGTCACGACCGATGTCGCGGCGGAAATATTTACCGTCGAAATTGATTGCTTCGACAGCTTTGTAGCTCTTTGCGAGTGCGTCGGCGATGTTTTCTCCGTAAGAGGTCGCTGCGATAACGCGACCGCCCGAGGTCAGCAGACGACCGTCTGAGTCGCGGCGTGTACCGGCGTGGAAGAGGATGCTCTCCGCCGGAGCAAGTTCGCCGGTGATTTCGAGACCTTTGGGATATGAACCGGGGTAACCGCCTGAAACAGCCATCACGGTGACTGCCGTGCGCGGGTCGTGTTCGGCGGGTATGTCGGCGAGATTGCCTTTTGCCGCACCTTCGAGCAGGTCGACGATGTCGGAAGCGATGCGGGGCATGACGACTTCAGTCTCGGGGTCGCCCATGCGCACGTTATACTCTATGACCATAGGTTCGCCACCGACGTTTATCAGTCCGAGGAATATGAAGCCGCGGTAGATAATGCCCTCTTCCTTGAGACCTTTGATTGTCGGCAGCACGATGCGCTGCTCGACCTTGTCCATGAATTCCTTGTCGGCGAACGGAACGGGGCTTACGGCTCCCATGCCGCCGGTGTTGAGACCTGTGTCGCCTTCGCCGATGCGTTTATAGTCTTTGGCTACGGGCAGGATGCGGTAACCGCCTTCGCCGTCGGTCAGTACGAACACCGAGCATTCGATGCCGCTGAGAAATTCTTCAATCACTACGGTTGTCGACGATGCTCCGAACATGCCGCCGAGCATTTCTGCAAGAGATTTCTTAGCCTCGTCGAGGTTGTCGATAATCAAAACGCCTTTGCCTGCGGCGAGTCCGTCAGCTTTAAGCACGTAGGGCGGACGCAATGTTTCGAGGAAGCGGTAACCGTCTTCGATGTTAGCTGCGGTAAAACTTTCGTAACGCGCGGTCGGAATGTTGTGGCGCACCATAAATTGCTTTGCGAAATCCTTACTGCCTTCGAGGGCTGCTCCGGCTTTCGACGGTCCGACAACAAGCACCGGGTCAGATGCGAAATAATCATATATGCCTGCCACGAGCGGGTCTTCGTTGCCTACCACTATCATGTCAATCTTGTTTTCTGCGACGAAAGCCTTTATGGCATCGAAGTCGAGCGGCGAAAGGGCTACGTTAGTGCCGTAGGCATCTGTGCCGCCGTTACCGGGAGCAATGAACAGACGGGCGGTGCGTGGACTTTGAGATATTTTCCAGGCAAGAGCCGATTCGCGTCCGCCGGAGCCGAGTAAAAGGATATTCAGTTTTGACATGATGTGATTGATATATGGGTGTGATTGAATGTTTTATTTCTTTTCGTTGTTGTCGTCGCTGCGTTTTTTCCAACCGCGCGAACGCATCATCGGTCCGTCCTGTGGAGGTAGCGAAGGAGTCTTGGTGCCGACACCGCGGAGTGCAAACGGATTGCGGCGCAGAGCGAACGGATTTTCCGGGTCGGTCTTTGGCTCGGACTTAAAAGGCTTACGGTCGTCTCGTCCGGAGAAACGGCGGTCAGATTGCGTCGGGCGGTCGCCGAAGCGGCGTTCACCGAATTTCCGTTCTCCCTGTCGGCGTCCTTTATCAGCCGGGCGGCGGTCACGGCGGTCGTCGCGTTTCTTCTCTTCCTGTTTGCTTTCTTTCAACTTGCCTCCGGCAGCCATAAATGATTTTTTATCGCCGTCGAAGATGACATATTCGCGCAGCTCACATTCGAGCGAGCCGTTGTAAAGTGGAATTTTTTCCGATGCCGTCAGACCGATTTTGCGGAAATATTCTTCGCGGTAACCGATTATCCATGCGTTGTAGCCGGTGAAGACGTGCTTGAGCTTCGAACCGATGGTTTCATACAGAGCGTCCATGTCGGGAGCGCTGATGCGTTCGCCGTAGGGCGGATTAGTGACAACGACGCCTGCGGGTTGGGGCGCTTCTGTCCATTTCGAAAGCGGTTTGACGCTGAGGTCGACATATTTTGCAACGCCTGCACTTTTGAGATTTGACTCCGAGATGGCTACTGCCTTGGGTGAGATGTCGGCTCCGACGATGGGAAACTCTACCGGTCGTTCGCCGCTCTCGTCGTTGTAGAGACGGTCGAACAGCTCGCTGTCGAAGTCTTTCCAATGTTCGAACGCAAAACCTTTGCGGTAGATGCCCGGATTGATATTAGCTGCAATGAGGGCGGCTTCGACGAGGAATGTTCCTGAGCCGCACATCGGGTCGACGAACGGAGCCTGTCCGCGCCAGCCGCTCAGCAGGATGATGCCGGCAGCCAGCACTTCGTTGATAGGCGCTTCGGTCTGAGCGACGCGATAGCCGCGTTTGTGGAGCGACTCGCCCGACGAGTCGAGCGAAAGGGTGACCTCAGTGCCCGAAATGTGAACGTTAATCATCACGTCGGCGTCCTGAAGCCTTACGCCGGGGCGTTTGTCCGCGCCGTAACGGTCCTTGAACCAATCGACAATCGCGTCTTTTATGCGGTAGGTTACATAGCGCGAGTGGGTGAACTCCGAACTGTAGGCAGTCGTGTCGATTGAAAATGTCTTATCGAGAGTCATCACCGACGACCAATCGAAGTCTTTCGTCTTCTCGTAGAGTTCGTCGGGGTCTTTGGCTGTGAATTTATAGAACGGTTTCAGAATGCGTAGGGCAGTGCGGCAGCAGAGATTTGCTTTGTAGAGCGTCTCGAGATTGCCGCGGAAAGAGACCATGCGTTTGCCCGCTTCGACGTTCTCGGCTCCGAGTCCCCGGAGTTCGTCGGCAAGCACACCTTCCAGCCCCTGGAAGGTCTTCGCAACCATTTCAAAATTGTCGTTGCTTCTCATTGCTGTAAGTTTTTTGCAAAGTTACAACATCCGCCGCAAAGGCAAAAATAATTTTAAGTGTCGAAATACCCATCTGTCAGTACACTGCCATCTTAGTCATTTTGTTTATGTCGATATCAAAAAAAATTGTATTTTTGTATCGACATATTAACTGAAGCGTTTTTGCTTTATCTCAATACCGAAATCGCCAATTTCAAACGAAGGGATAAAGTCGTTAAAACGCTCATGCACATGTAGTATCTACGCCCGAGCCTCACGTCAGGTCACGGTCAGGATATAGCATCTGCGTGGGGCGTAGACTGTACTTATTCTTCGTGAGGCGTTTGGCGATGCCTGGTATTGGTAAGCACTGTTGTCTCACGCTTTTATTTTGTAAACATTTTAATTATCAATGTTTTAGGTTAGAGGCAAGCCCGAAACAAAGTGAATTGTCATGAAACAATTTCTTATTTCACGCGCTATTGCGGTTTGTTTCTGCCTGATAGGGTGTGTCGCAATCCATGCGCAGAAAAAAACAATCGTTGTCCAGCCTGAAACGGCAAAAATCTTTGTCAATGGCTCGGAAGTCGGCACCGGAACTTATACCCTTAAATTTAACCGCAACACCGACTTCTACATGCTTCGTTTTGAAGCACCGGGCTATCTTGTCCGCTCGGTGAAACTTTTTAAGGACAATCCCAACAAGACCATTTCTTACACCCTTCAGGTCGATGAGGCGGAGAAAAACTCAGTCGGAGGAGACACTGAAGCCGGAGAAATAGCTAATAAATGGTTTGACGTTACCTGCCGTGACGGTATGACTGAGGATATCATTTGGAAGCGGTTGATGAATATTGCAATCAACAACTTTGACGATGTTGAAGTACGAGATAAGGATGCGGGATGGATTAGAACCCAATGGGTCTCAACACCATTTCCTGAACGGACAGTAAGGACTCGTCTCGAAATCAGACTTTCTTTCTCAGGTGATGGCAAAATTTCTTATCGCGTTAGACTGGAGTCGGAGATTAAGGACGCTGATTGCCGGCGCAGTAATTGTTTCGTCAAGTATGACCGTGTGCTCAAAAAATATGTAGATGTAATCCAGCAGTTGACAACTACCGTAGGTAGCAACCTCTAAAAAAGATTATCCGATGAAAAAGTTTTCCAAATATGTCCTGACAGTGATATTGGCTGTCGGTTCCGTTTTTACCGTATTTGCAGATGAAAGCGAAGAAATTGAATTCGAACCCATTCACGCCTCAATTACGCCCGGTAGCGGAACTCTAAAATTCGAAGAGGTTTACTCCAAGAAGGCGATGATTGCTACTAACGGCGATGCTCTGATTTTCAAATCCGGCAAAGAAATAATAATGACAAATCCCATCGACCTTCCGATTAACGCAATGGAGGATTATACGATGGAATTTATTTTTCAGATTCCAAAATTCGGCGGTGCGGTAATACTGAATTTTAGCGGATACTATATCTTGTTTAGTAAAAAAAAGGCGAGTGCATCTGTAGTTGATTCTGATGATGTTGTCAAATCAAAAGAAGAGCTTTTTGGAAGATTCCTGTTTTCAAGGAATTTAGTAAAGATACCTGCCGGTAAAGAGAAAAATCAGTTCGTTTGTAAAATAGTCAAGCGAAAAAAGATTGTTACGGTTTTTTTGAACGACCAGTATGTTTCAGAGTTTAATGTTAAGCCGATGAGTCCTAAACTTGAACTTGTTATGGGATTTTTTGTGGGAACAGAAGGAGAGTTGCAGTCAATCCGTCTTGACCAAGGTACGGAAGATGAGTCTGACAACTGATATTTAGCCATACCACTTAATTCAAATCCGGCGCAAGACCCCAACAGTCTTGCGCCTATTTTTATTACATTTTTTAGAATGAGGGCAAAAAAAGAGCCCGTTTGCCGAGGAGGAGAACGGGCTGAGAAGGTTATCGAACATTTTGAGGTTTTGACTTTTTAAGAACGTCAGCAAAATGCCTTCTCATGTCTTTATAACATTATCGCAGCCCTGAAAGTTTTCCGACAACGATATTTTTAGTAATTTTGCAGTGTTCATCGGAGGGTCGGTAGTCGCCTATCTTGGCTGGATAAGATGTCGGGTGCGCCCGGTTAATTTAATTAATCGTATCATTATGTCACAGACTGATTATCAGGCAGGTCTTGATTATGGAGACGGCAGTGTGCCTAAGTTGTTTTTCAAAATCTTTTTCCCGACCTTGCTGGGCATGGTTTTCAATGCCTTGCTGACCGTTGTAGATGGAATTTTTGTGGGACGCGGAGTCGGTCCTGACGGCATAGCGGCAGTCAATATCATCGCGCCGTTATATATGGTCGTGACCGGACTTGGACTGATGTTCGGTATCGGAGCGTCGGTCGTGGCGGGTGTGATGATGTCGCAAGGCGATAACCGGCGCGCGTCCATCGCAGTCACCCAGGCGGCAGTGGTTTCGATTGTGATTGTAACGGTTCTCGTCGGTGTGCTTCTGGCGATGCCCGAAGGCGTCGCGATAATGCTCGGGTGTTCCGATGCGTTGATGCCTCATGCTCTTGACTATCTGCTGTGGTTGCTGCCCGGGATATTCTTTCTTCTTATCGAATGCATCGGCATGATGGTCGTGCGACTCGACGGCTCGCCGAAGTTCGCGATGATGTGTAACATCATTCCTGCGGTCATAAACATTGGTCTTGACTATTGGCTTGTGTTTCCGATGGGTATGGGCGTCAAAGGAGCTGCGACTGCAACGTCGGCAAGCATCGCAATCGGCGCATTTATGGTTGTGTTTTATTTTTGCGGCAGGTCTTATGTCATAAAAATTGTATGGTCTGCAATCGGATTATGGCGTAACATGTGGCGTCAGGTGTGTGTAGGTTCGTCAGCTTTCATAACCGAAATCGCAATGTCTGTGATGATGCTGACGGGTAATTATGTGTTCATGAATTATTATGGCGAGGCAGGTGTTGCCGCCTACAGCATAGCGTGCTATCTGTTCCCGGTGATGTTCATGATGAGCAATTCTGTCGCTCAGTCGGCTCAACCGATAATCAGCTATAATTACGGAGCCGGCAGCCGTCAGCGTGTCAGCAAGGCTTTTGGCGTCAGTCTGGCGGTGGCCGTGACCTGCGGGATAATATCTGCCTCCTGTATATCATTGGGGGCGGAGAGCATAGTGGCAATGTTTATCGACCCGGACTGCGAAGCGGGAAGGCTTGCAAGCGCCGGGTTACCCGTCTATGCGCTGTGCGCCGTATTCTTTGCTGCCAATATCGCGGTCATCGGTTACTGTCAGAGCGTCGAGGATGCATGGCGCGCCACGCTGCTGACTCTGTTGCGCGGCGTTATCTTTGTCGTGCCTGCGTTTCTGCTTCTACCGCTCACCGGCTTGTGGTGGAGCATATGGGCGGCTATACCGGTGTCAGAAGCCATGACGCTGATTGTCATAGGTTTCATGGCTGTGTTCAAAGGATTCAGAAAGGGATAGGATAAAAAAATGAAAGTGCGCTACTTCACAGTAACGCACCTCCCTCATAACCAAAATTCAAGTATATATTGTGAGTCTAACAAAACGTTATCATAAATGCCTTTTGAAAAAACTTTTGCTAAAGCTTATTCAATAAGTTTATTTTCACACTGCAAAGTTAATTCATTTTTTTAAAAAGTCAACCCTATTTCTGTAGATTTAATATTAAAATATGTTAAACATACGTTTGTAACCCTACGAGGGATAGGATATTACTTAAAATAGGCGGCATTTAAGAAAATAATTGATAAACTTCATTGCAGATTCGCTTGTTTTATCACGGAGTTGTTGCGA